>JBBQKO010000007.1:0-43443 GCA_038327005.1 Chitinophagales bacterium
AGCGCTATCAAGCAGGTGGCATCTGCAAGATTTGGCGTTACCAGCAATTATTTAACGCAGGCAGATGAGCTGCAGATAAAGATGGCCCAAGGTGCAAAGCCAGGTGAAGGTGGACAATTACCGGGTCATAAAGTAGATGACTGGATTGGAAGGGTTCGCCACGCAACGCCAGGTGTTGGATTAATTTCACCGCCTCCGCATCACGATATTTATTCAATAGAAGATTTGGCACAGTTGATTTTTGATTTAAAAAATGCCAACCGGGCCGCAAGAATCAATGTAAAACTGGTTTCCAAAGCAGGTGTGGGTACCATTGCAGCGGGTGTTGCCAAAGCAAAAGCAGATGTTGTATTGATAGCAGGTTTTGATGGTGGTACAGGTGCATCACCCGTAAGTTCAATTAAACATGCAGGATTACCGTGGGAATTAGGATTAGCAGAAGCACATCAAACTCTGGTAAAAAATAAATTGCGCAGCAGGGTCGTATTGCAAACTGATGGTCAACTTAAAACAGGAAAGGATATCGCCATCGCCACTTTATTGGGAGCAGAAGAATGGGGCGTTGCAACAGCAGCACTGGTTACCGAAGGTTGTATTATGATGCGTAAATGTCATTTGAATACCTGCCCGGTTGGTGTTGCCACCCAGGATAAAAGATTGCGTGATCGTTTCACCGGTGATGCAGATTATGTAGTGAACCTGTTTAAGTTTTTAACGGAAGAGTTAAGAGAGATTATGGCACAGCTTGGTTTCCGTACGGTGAATGAAATGGTAGGACAGGTTGATTGTTTGGAAATGAGGGAAGATATCGATCATTGGAAATATGGCAAATTAGATCTGTCGCCAATTCTGTACAAAGAGCCTGCTTCTATTTATACCGGTTTATACAATACTGAAAGCCAGGATCACGAGATGGAAAATGTGCTTGATTGGAAGTTACTTGCCGCTGCTAAACCTGCATTAGAGGAGCGGAAAAAAGTAACTGCTTCTTTCGATATTAAAAATATTGATAGAACTACTGGTACCATCCTGTCAAATGAAATTTCGAAGAAATACCAGGCTGCAGGATTACCGGAAGATACCATTCACTTTAAATTTACCGGAACAGCCGGACAAAGTTTTGGCGCATTCAATACCAAAGGTGTTACGCTGGAACTGGAAGGTGATGCAAATGATTATTTTGGCAAGGGCTTAAGCGGCGCCAAATTGATTGTGTATCCTTCTGCCATGGCAAGTTTTGTTCCGGAAGATAATATCATCATTGGTAACGTTGCATTCTACGGAGCAACTTCAGGTGAATCTTATGTGAGAGGAAAGGCTGGTGAACGTTTTGCCGTTCGTAACTCTGGCGCCACCGCAGTTGTGGAAGGTGTTGGCGATCACGGTTGCGAATATATGACGGGCGGAAAAGTGGTAATACTCGGCGACACCGGAAGGAATTTTGCCGCAGGTATGAGTGGAGGTATTGCTTATGTATATGACGTAAAAGGCAGTTTCCATATCCAATGTAATAAAGAGATGGTTGATTTAGATCCGGTTGGTGAAGATGATAAGGATGATTTGTTCAGGATGATCAGCGATCATTATAATTACACCAATAGCAATGTTGCAAAATTTGTGTTGGAAGATTTTGAAAACCAATTGAAAAATTTTGTAAAAGTGTTTCCAAAGGATTACAAGAAAGTATTGCAAAAGCAAGCTGGTGCATTGAAAGGGGAGTTTAATAAATAAGTTTTCAGTGTATTCTTAATATCAATCGGACAATTAAAAATATTATTTACTTTAAAAAAATTCTCTCGTTTGAGAGGCAAAGTATCTATGGGCAAACCAACAGGTTTTTTAGAATTTAACAGGGAACTCCCTTCGAAGCGCTTACCCGAAGAGCGGGTAAACGATTACAATGAATTCATTGAGAGATATACGGACGAAAAATTAAACCAACAGTCTGCACGATGCATGGATTGTGGCATTCCTTTTTGTCACAACGGCTGCCCGCTTGGCAATGTGATTCCCGAATTCAATGATGCCGTCTATCGTAAAAGCTGGAAAGAGGCGTACGAAATATTATCTTCTACCAATAACTTTCCAGAATTTACCGGAAGAATTTGTCCTGCACCCTGCGAAACAGCCTGTGTGTTGGGCATCAACCAGCCAGCGATTGCCATTGAAGAAATTGAAAAACATATCATAGAAATTGCATTTGATAAGGGATATGTGCAAGCGGATAAGCAAATTGCAAGAACTGGTAAGAAAGTAGCAGTGGTTGGAAGCGGTCCGGCAGGATTGGCGGCTGCACAACAGCTAAACTTTGCAGGACATACCGTGACTGTTTTTGAAAGAGATGATCAGCCGGGAGGTTTACTGCGATATGGTATTCCCGATTTCAAGCTGGAAAAATGGGTAATTGACCGGAGAATTAAATTGATGGAAGAAGAAGGGGTTGTTTTTAAATGCAATGCCAATGTGGGCGTAGATATCAGCATTAGTGATTTGCTAAGGGAATACCAGTCAATCGTATTGGCTGGCGGTAGCACGATTCCAAGAAATTTGGATATTCCTGGTAGACATTTGAATGGGGTTAACTATGCCATGGAATTTTTAAGGCAACAAAATAAAAGGAACAAGGATATTTCTTTTTCCGAAATAGATATTTTTGCTACAGGTAAGAATGTGATCGTGATAGGTGGTGGCGATACAGGAAGCGATTGCGTAGGTACTTCCAACAGACAAAAGGCGGCTTCTGTAATGCAGTTTGAGTTAATGCCAAAGCCACCAGTCCAAAGAAGTGATTACATGCCATGGCCAACTTATCCGATGGTGCTTAAAACAACTTCATCTCATGAAGAAGGCTGCGACAGAAAATGGGCTATAGCCACCAAGGAGTTTATTGGTGATGAAAAGGGAAATCTAAAAGCATTGATATTGGTTGATCTGGAATGGAAGATTGTTGATAACAGGCCTGCTCAATTCGTAGAAATTAAGGGTAGCGAAAGAAAAGTTCCCTGCGAATTGGCTTTATTGGCAATGGGATTTATTCATCCACAGCACGAAGGTTTGGTAAACGAGCTGGAAATTGAATTGGATGAAAGAGGTAATGTAAGGGCAACAGAAAAGAATTACCAATCCAATATCTCCAGGGTTTTTGTGGCGGGTGATATGCGCAGAGGGCAATCGTTGGTGGTATGGGCCATCAAAGAAGGTAGAGATTGTGCTCAAAAGGTGGATGAATTTTTAATGGGGCATTCACTATTGGAAACAGCCGACGGCAACGCAATTGGAAGATATCTTTAAGTAATCAGGTTGTCTTAACCAGCAATTGTTTCTGGTTGACTATTCTATTATATCTCATAATATTCGATTAACGGGGTAAGACTTTAAGTTTTACCCCTTTTTTTTCTTCTATTTCCATTTATTGCGTCCGGGTATTCAACTATAAAGTATTCCGCCGTTTCTCCTTTTATAAAATAGCTATGATCATAACACTCACTTTCATTTGCTAAATGGCAGATTTTGTTATCAGGATTCGCTAAAGTTGGAAATTTTGATTGCGTTGCGACCATCATAAAATACTATTCTCATTGAGATAGGCGACTTCTTTAATGGAATAAACAGTTTTCTCTCTAGCCTGATAGGTTGAGTAGCATCCAACGAACCAACCATCTAATCGTTCCCAAAATTGTTTCAATCGTTTATTTCCTGGGATTTTTTTTATCATCTACCTGATTAGTGCGGGACTTACCATTGCGAAAAACTGTTAATCCTATTTATAAATTAATGCGAAAATTTGGTGGTAAGCTGGTCGGGATTCCACGTGTATTCAGATTGAAATATTGAAATGTTGAGAATTTTATGAAATTTTAAAAAAACATATTTTTATAAAAATGATAAAATAAATACTTTGGTAAGAGAGTTCGGCCAAAAATAGCCAATTAAATCAAATATCGTTTAATAGCTATTTATCCACATTCTGTATAGTTTTTTACATAAAAAATAAATAATATCTACAGATTTCTAATTAAAGTTAGATACCGTTATACACATTACGTTAAATAAAATATTCTATAATTGTATTTTTAATCTTAAAAATTGTTATTTTTACTCAGTTAATTTTATATGCAAATAAACTATAATTTCTTTTATTTATCTTTTTAAACCTTAAAAAAATTTCGAATGAGAAGACTTTCAACAAAATCAGTTATACCATTTGCGGTATTAATTGTGCTAGCGATAGCAGCGGCCTTTATCAAGCCTGAAGCAGATTACGTTCCCGGTCCCAATGATCCGGCATACAACACCTCTGATATGGTATGGGTGCTTATTTCAACAGCACTTGTTTTTTTAATGACTCCAGGACTTGCATTCTTTTATGGCGGTATGGTTAACCGTAAGAATGTGATTTCTACAATGATTAAAAGTGTGGTAGCTGCTGGTATAGTCGGTGTTTTGTGGATTGTAGTTGGTTTTAGTTTAAGTTTTGGGGATTCGCTGGGTGGCTTTATTGGCGATCCGAGAACCTTTCTTTTTTATCAGGGTGTAAAATCTCATGCGGCCTGGCCTTTAGCCAATACAATGCCGCTTACCTTATTTTCATTGTTTCAATTGATGTTCGCAATCATCACTCCAGGATTAGTAGTTGGAGCCGTTGCAGAACGTATCCGCTTTACATCTTATGTAGTTTTTATTGTTTTATTTAGTTTGTTGGTATATGCACCAGTTGCTCATTGGAGCTGGCATCCAAATGGGTTCCTTGCAAAAATGGGTGCCTGGGATTTTGCCGGTGGTACCGTTGTTCATATTACTGCAGGTTGTGCAGCGCTTGCAGGTGCGTTGGTTTTAAAGCGTCGTAAATCACATGAAGAAAGGGCTGAAATTCCACCAGCAAACGTTCCATATGTATTGATTGGTACTGGTTTGCTTTGGTTTGGCTGGTTTGGTTTCAATGCGGGTTCTGCAGTAGGAGCTACGCCACTTGCAGTAAATGCTTTTGGTACAACCAATACAGCAGCAGCCGCTGCAGGGTTGGCTTGGATGTTCTTTGATATATTGAAGGGTAAGAAACCATCTGTGCTGGGATTTTGTATCGGTGCCGTAGTAGGTCTGGTGGCAATTACCCCGGGTGCTGGTTTTGTAGGTATTCCGCAAAGTATCATCATAGGTGTAATTGGTGCGCTTGTGTCCAATATTGCAGTTGGTATCAAACAAAAATCACGATTGGATGATACGTTGGACGTATTTCCTTGCCATGGTGTTGGTGGTATGGTTGGTATGCTGTTAACGGGTGTTTTTGCAAGCCAGGTAGTACATGGTATTAAGGATGGTCCGAATGGTTGGGCTTATGGTAACTTCTCTTTCTTTTTAACTCAGGCAAAAGCGATGGCAATTGTAGTTCTATATAGCTTCACCGTTTCTTTCCTTATTTTCAAGTTCATAAACTTTGTTTTACCAATTCGTGTTAGTGCGGCTGATGAAGAAGAAGGTTTGGATGCTTCTCAGCATGATGAAAAATACTTACAGGGAACACTGCTGGTTAATACCGGTGGCACCATCCATGAAAAAGATAATATCTAATTGAATAAACACCAGGGCTTACAATAAGTCTTCCTTTGGCCCTGGTGTATTTTTATTGCTATTCTAAAGCAAGAACTGGTAAAGGGTAAATCTTTTTTCAGTTCCTGTTCTTCCCCATATCGTAACGTTGCCGCTGCTATAAAATTAATACTGGTATTCATACCTGTAGTTGTTAACCTATTTATCAAAAACAAAAACTTTTAAAATGAGAAAAAAATTTTTTGCAACAGCGGTAATTATTGCTACGTTATCTAATACCCTATCTGCTCAGGATTCTACGAAATCCCTAACAATTTCCGGAAGCGTGGATGCCTATTACAGGAGTAATTTTTCAAATAGCAAGCCTACACAAGGTAATCTCTCGTCCAACAATTTTACCAGTTTTACCAATTCCCAGAATTCATTTGAATTGGGTATGGCTTCGCTCAGGGCAGATGCTTCTGCGATGTCAGGTAAAGTAACCGGTGTTGTTGATCTTGGCTTCGGACGTCGTGCAGAAGAGTTTTCTTATAATGATGGTTCTGCCGGATTTCTTTCTTTGTCAAATGTGAAGCAGTTGTATGTAACCTATGCTCCATCAAGCAAAGTGAAATTTACCATGGGTAAGTTTGGTACGCACGTTGGATACGAATTATTGGATGCACCGCTGAACAGAAACTACAGCATGTCTTATATGTTTACCAACGGACCATTCTTTCATACCGGTTTAAAAATGGACGTAACTGCAGGTCCGGTTGGATTTATGCTTGGAGTAGCTAACTACACAGATCAGTCTACTGCTACCATCTCGACAAAGAGCCTGCTTGCACAAATTAGTGGAGCTTCCTCAAATGGTAATTTTAAAGCGTTCCTTAATTACGTTGGTTCTTATGGATCAAAATCCAAGTCAATCCCTGGTGGACTTGAAAGTTTGAGCCAGTTTGATTTGGTTGTAACTGCAGTGGTTAACAGCAAGTTTAACATTGGTGTAAATGGTACTATACAAGATCGTAATAATGGTGTATCTGCCACCAGCGGAAGCTGGAAAGGTGCAGCTTTATACCTGAATGTTGATCCAACTGCAACAGTTGGCCTTACACTAAGAAGTGAGTACATCAGCGATAGCAAGATGATTTACTTTAGTACAAAAAACATCTTTGCCAATACGTTATCATTGAATTTAAAGGCTGGTCCTTTAACCATTATTCCAGAGTTGAGGTTCGAATCTGCACAAAGTGGTTTTTATTTAAAAAGTAATGGCAGCAGTTCTAAATCAACTGCAACAGGTTTGTTAGCCGCTATTTATAAGTTTTAATTTTTTCTGCATCGATATAGAGATTGCGATACAGTTACCTTTTTCAAATGGCAAGCAATCGTAAAGGCCCCTCATTTTTATGAGGGGCCTTGTTTTTAAAGTCCTGAATATGGATCCATTTTACTTAATGTTTAGTCCTGTAAAATAACCAGGCTGATATTATGAAGCAATAAAAAGAAGAAAAACCAACCTTTTGGTAAGAGCTATAGTACTAACCATTTTTTTTGTTTATTATTTTACCAAAATGCCAGTTTACGCTGCGGGAAAAAATCCATTTGTCGCAACCAAAAAGATTTAAAATCAATCCTGGTAATTATTTAAGGCTTTGACAAAAGAGGTGCTGCATTTTATCTAAAAAGAAAAAAAATAGAAAAATTACTACAGTCTGTTTTTTTTGAATTGGTTATTTTTAATGTTGAATATTAAGCGGGCAGTGCAACTTTATTTTTAATTGTTGAAATTTAGTTTTGTTTGTTTAATCTGATATTCACCCTATCTTGATGAAACCTGGTACCCACCTTCCACTGTTACCTTTGGGAACTATATTAAATGCTGCAAAAAGCTTTGCTATCATACTTATATTTTTAATTCCGAATACGCTTTTTTCACAGAGTGCTCCTACAATCTCATCTTTTACACCCGTTTCCGCAGCAACAGGTTCCACTGTTACCATAACTGGCACCAATTTTATCGGGTCAACCGCAGTCAGTTTCGGCGGAACCGCAGCCGCTTCTTTTACCATAGTTTCTACAACAACCATTACAGCACAGGTAGGAAGTGGCGCTACAGGTGCTATTACAGTCAATAACGGGGGCTTAAGCGGCACTAAAACCGGCTTTTACTACTTGCCACTTTCCGGTATCATTACTGATTTTGCAGGCTACTGGTCGTCAACAACAGCCAATAACAATACTAATAATCCGGATGATGGCAATAATTTACTGGCTTTTACTTACAATGGGATAAACTATTCTACAGGAGTGAATGATGGTATTCTTACCGGGCAGGGTACTAGCTTTTCTGCCGGTAGATTTAAATCGTTGCCCGTTGCGAATATAGCCGGATCAAACATAGGAAGCAGCATTTATCTTGCAATGGCCAGTAAAGTGGATGGTAATGCCTCAGTTGCAGATGCTTCGGCGGTATCAAATTTAACGGTGAAGGATGTTTTAACAGACGGAATCAATGGGTTGAATATGGGAACAGGTTTTACAAATCTCCCCACCACTGCCTTGATGACTTTTGATATCCATATCATTAATCCTGATAAAATACTGGATGCGGAGCCCGATATATTAATTACCCAAATAGCTTCTCCTTCCAGTGGCAATGATGTTTTTCAATTTGTAAACGCAGCGGGTACTACCATCGGAAATATTATTACGCAGGATATGACCCAGGTTGCAAAACTTGGAACCTATAGTTTAGACTTATTCGATTTAAGTCCAGGTGCCTCATTTAACTCAGCAAAGGGCTATAAAGCCTTTGTTAACAATACTACCAGGGATATCAGAGTTGTAGCATTTAAGCTCTCCGACTTTGGTATTACCGCTGGCAACTATACCAATATTGCCGCATTGAAAATTACACCCAGCGGTACCAGTGATTATGCGTTTATAGCTTTTAATGCAAATGCCATTGAGATGGCTCCCAATATTTCTCAGAATCTGGATAAAACCAATAGCTCGATTTGCAGCGGAGGTACGGCGAATTTAGAAGTTATTGCAAGTGCTGCCTACGGAGGTTCGTTAACCTATGGTTGGGAGCAATCTGACAATGGCGGGGCATCATGGACATCTGTAATTAATGGGGGAGGTTTTAGTGGTGCCACTACAAAAAGGTTAAGCATAACGTCCGCTACTCACAATTATAAATATCGATCAAGCGTAACTGAATCAGGAACCGGGTTTACTTCCGTATGCGATCATTTTACCATTGCGATCATTACGCCTACAGCGCCAACCGGCGTAACTGTTGCGGCTACTGCTGGTACAACCTGTTTAAACGGCCTTATCTCTTTATCGGCTACAGTTACCGGGGGAAGCAATTTGTTTTATCAATGGCAGAGTAATGTGAGTGGGAGTTATCTGGATATTCCAGATGCGAACCTCTTTAATTACATACCGCCGGTAAATGTAACCGGATTGATTTCTTATAGGGTTAATGTGAGCAGTGGTAGTGGCTGTAGTGGCGGAGTAACCTCCCTTGCTAAACCAATCACGGTAGTAGGGATTTCTTCTGCCATACCAGCGTCACGGTGTGGAATTGGTGTAGTTAGTTTAACAGTTGCAGCTACGTCCGGCACCATTAGCTGGTATGCGGCCAGCAATGGGGGCACGTCCATTGCTACCGGAACCAACTATTCACCATCGATTGCTGCAACCACCACTTTTTATGTAGCCACCGATGTTACCCAATGTTTATCGGCTGGCAGGGTGCCGGTGCAGGCCATTATTAATACCATTACATGGACAGGCAATAGTACTACTGAATGGAGTACTTTAGCCAATTGGGATTGTGGGGGAGTGCCTGAAGTACTGCCTGGAGCAACCAATAGTATTACCATTCCAACCTCACCCGTAGGTAATAAATTCCCAACAATTTCAACGCTCGCAAGCATCAATAATATCATCATCGCAAATGGAGCAAGCATTACAGTGGGGAGCGGTGGCACTTTTGAAATTTATGGAACCATCAATAATGGCGGAACGTTCAATTCCACCAACGGAACCATCTCAATGCGGGGAGGGACACAACAAACGATACCTGCAAATGCATTTAGTGATAATACAATCAAAAATTTAACCATCAATAATGCTTCGGGCGTTTTATTGGGAGGAGCTTTAAACATCACCGGAACCTATACACCAACTGCAGGTGCCCTTACCACATTCGGACATCTTACCTTAAAGTCGACGGCGAATGGTACCGCAAGGATGGCAGCAGGCAGTGGTGCATATGTGTTGGGCAACGTAAATGTAGAACGCTATATACCTGCCCGCAGATCGTGGCGGGTGCTTACAGCGCCCATTACAAATTCGAATACGATTTTTCAAGGCTGGCAAAATGGCGGTGTGTATTCGTTGGGTAAGGGTATGCTGGTAACCGGGCCTTCTCCTTCATCAACAAATGGGTTGGATTTTAGTTACCTTAATAATCCTTCGATTAAGCGATTTGATAACAGCACCCAGCAATTTGTAAATCTATTGAATACCAAGGTACCCCTTTCGCCCGGTTCAACTGGAAACGCTGATAATGGCGGATATTTTGTGTTTGTAAGAGGGGATAGAGATCCTAATAATATTGATCCGAATGGTATCATAAAAAACATAACTATTTTAACCAGTACCGGATATTTACAAACAGGCACACAACGATTTACAAATTTATCATCAACTGCCGGCGGTTTTTCGATTGTAGGAAACCCCTATGCTTCTCCGATTGATTTGAATTTGATGCTTACTAACTCCGGAACAACCAATATCAAAAGAAAATTTTATGTGTGGGATCCTGAGCTGAATTTAGTGGGTGGATATGTGGTGATGGACGATGTGGTAACGCCTGGTATTTTTTCACCTTCCCCGGCTTCCAGCACGCAGACAAATGACATACAATCTGGCCAGGGCTTTTTTACAATCACCCATACAGCAGGAAGTGCAGCGGTGGAATTTAAAGAAACCAATAAATCGGGATGGAATAATACCCGGATTTTTGGAAGGCCTTCGGGTATTACAGAAACATTTATTGCTAATTTAAATTTATTAAATATTGCTGATGGAAGTACTATTTCGGCAGACGGCATCAGGGCAGATTTTAACCCTGCTTTTGCACCTGAAATAGATGATTTTGACAACTTAAAATGTATCAATTCAAACGAGACATTTGGATTATTGAGAAACAATGTTTTATTGGCCACCGAAAGGCGGCCTTCTTTGGTTGGCAAGGATACACTTTTTTTTAACCTTACAAGAACTACCAAACGAAATTATCAGTTTAAATTTATTCCCTCCAATATAAGCGATCCTACTTTAATTGCTATGCTGGAAGACAGTTATACAAAATTGTCCACCCCTTTAAATTTGTTCGGTACAACCGAAGTGAACTTTGTAATCAACAATGAGTTGGCATCTCAGGCCGTCAACCGATTTACGGTGGTCTTTGGGAAATCTTCGACACTGCCGGTAACCTTTTTACGTTTGAAAGCATATCCGGAAAACGAAAAAGTGATGGTGGAATGGATAATTGAAAATGAATTAAATATCGGTAAATATGAAGTGGAGCGTTCGGATGATGGAACTAGATTCAGAATGATAAATACAACTTTTGCGAGGGGAAGCAATCTTTCGGAAGTATTGTACAATTGCATGGATGGAAAACCTGCCAGTGGCATTATTTTTTACCGAATCAAAAGCATCGGTTTAGATGGTGCGATACAATATAGCCAGGTGGTAAAAGTAAGTGTTGATAAGGATGAACGTAATTTTTCTGTGTATCCGAATCCGATATCCGGTAATGTAATGCAGATTCAATTTCTTCATCAACCAATCGGTAATTATACAGTAAAATTAAGTAGCAATAGCGGACAGCTATTGTTTATGAAGATGCTGAAGCATAAAGGTGGAGCGGATACAAAAACAATTGAGTTGCCAGCCTCCATTAAAACCGGTCATTATCAGGTAGTGATAACCAGTGCGGATTTGACGGAAACCTCACTTAAAGTTTTCGTGCAATAAAATGCACTTCAAAGTAATTCAGTCATCGTTACTCATTATCAAAAATGCTGACCGCTGTTTAATATTTTCCGATTGAAAATATTGGGCAAAAAAATGCCGCAGTTTTAACAACTGCGGCATTTTTTATTAGGGGCATTTTTATTTAAATGAGAACCGAATTACCCCGTTTTTCTTTTCATCAGATTCCATTCTTACTTCATATACCTGCCCGTCACAATACACTTTCATCAAAGCAGTGTTGGGAGGAATGCTACCAAGATTATCGGCATACATTACCAGTTCATTACTGGCATTTTTAATGGCCTTCACATTGATGGTTATTGCTTTCTCTGTAAGCTTTTGTTTATTACTGATTACACTGCCATTAAAATAAACCGTTACTTCATCACCATCCACATCTCCATTGTCATACAACTCAATTTTTATATCAGCCGATTTTACATCAATGGTTTTCATTACCACATTCTTCCGGTTGCCGGTGCTGGTTTCATATTTGGGATCATATTTCTCAGGCATTAAGGTAGCAATCATTAAATTGTTTCCACTCAGGTAGGTATTAGCTACTTTTTTTATGTCGGCAGTTGTTAGCTTTTCAACATATTTTTCATAGTTCACAAAACGATCTATGTTTTCCCCTTCCACTTTGCTACTGATGATATTTCCAGCCCAAGCCGCATTGCTTTTGATCGTTTCCTTGTGCGTTTCCAGCCATTGTTTTTTCACTTTCGACAAGTAGCTTTCTTCTATACCATTTTTGCGGATTTTAGCAATTTCAATTTGTAAAGCCTGTGTCAACGTATCTGCTTTTTCCGGACCACAAGGCAACTGGGCTATGAAGGAGTAAGAGTTGTAAGGCACTTTCTCCAAGCCTCCAAAGATAGCTCCACCATAAATACCTTGCACTTTTTCACGCAGCTCCTCAATGATGCGGATGTTCAATACTTCAGTTAATGCGCTTGCCTTTAACGCTTCATCTTCGCTGAAGGGTGTTTCCCCTGCAAATACCGCAAGAATTAAACTCTTTTCCTCCTTTCCTTTGTAGGCATTTAAATTTATTTTGCCCTTTACAGTACGAACTTTGTTATCAGTATAAGTGAATTTTTTACCACTTGAAGGAAGCGATGCAATGTATTTTTCAAGCATTGGAATCAATTTGGCTTCATCAATATTTCCAACAAAGGCAAACTGCATTCCACTTACATCACCCATGTGTTCTTTGTAGATTTCCATTGCCCTGTCAAGCTTCACCTGGTCAAAATACTCTGCATGTGGTACGGCAACCGGTGCCAGCGGATTGTTGTTAAACATGGTTTTGTAAAAGGTATCTACAAAGGCTGCCTGCGGATTAGAGCTCAACATTGCCAATTGCGATTTGTTTTTTTGAATAAAGGAATTGAAAAGTGCTGTGTCTTTTCGGGGTTCCGTTACGTGCAGGTATAAAAGCTGCAACATGGTTTCTACATCTTTTACAGAACTGCTGCCGCTAAAACCATCCTGTGTACCAGAGAAGATATCATTTGCTGAAGCTGTTTTGCCCGCCAGTGATTTTCTTAAATCAGTAGGCGAGAAATTTCCAAAACCCATGGTAGCGGCTATTTGTGTAGCATATTCTGCATTGAATTTATCCTTAATGCCATAAGCATTTTTACCACCATATCTTGCTGCAGACATAATGACTTCATCATTTTTAAAATCTGTTTTCTTTAAGGTAACAGTTACGCCATTGGATAATTTCAGCGTAGTGGTGCCTAATTTAGCATCCGAAATTTTGCTTACTACTTTACCTGCTTTAGGTTCTTTACTCAATAGGTTAGTTGCAATTACTTTTTCTTCATACGCTTTTACGTCCACTTTTTCAGCCGCTGCCAGCGTTTGCATCAACTGCATACTATCGGGCAAAATTATTTTATCGGTTCCTTCCGGTCCCATTACAGCTACCAGTTTGTTTTTATCACCTTTTATTACATCCAGTACGGCATTGATATTTTCAAGCGTAATGGTCGGTAGTATTTTTTTAGTAAGTTCAAATTCTACTTCAATACCAGGCATCGCTTCTTTTTCTAAAAAGTTCTGTACCAGTTCACCTATCAGTGCGCCTGATTCAGTTTTATCCCGGTCATTATACGCTTTTTCCATCCGGTTGAGGTAGCTTTTTTTAGCCCTTTCCAGTTCGGACTGTGTGAAGCCAAAACGTTTTGCCCGTTCTACTTCTGTCATCAAAGCTGTAAGCGCCGTTGTTGGATTATTGGTGCCGGAACCTGCTGCCAGTGAAAAGGCATCATATCCCCTTGCATATGAACCAAAACTTCCAAATGCATACAGATAGGGTGGATTTTCTTTTTGGGTGAGTTCCTGTAAACGTTGGTTAAAGATGGTAGAAAACAAAGACCGGATTTGTTGATTTTTATAATCGGTATCTGTTACAAGATCCTTTTTTACAAAGGTTGGATATTGCACACTAACCTGGTAACTGGTGGCTTCCTTATCGGTTATTACCAAAGCATCAGAACTAGCATAGGCTGGTACTACTGCATATTTTCTCTCCCGAATCGTTTCAGGATTTTTTAACCCGGAGAAATGTTTTTTAATCAAGGCTTCCGCTTTTTCAACGGTGATATCACCTACCACCATTACTGCCATCAAATTGGGCCGGTACCAGTCTTTGTAAAATCTTTTAATGGCATCATGCGGAAAGCCTTTGATGATGCTATCAACGCCAATGGGTAAACGATTGGCATATAACGAACCTTTGAAAAGTTTTGGATATAATTTCCTAAACATACGGTCATCGGCTCCTTTACCCAGGCGGCTTTCTTCCAGAATAATGGGACGCTCGCTGTCAATATCGTCGTTATTGTACGATACATTATGTGCCCAGTCTTCCAGCACCTGGAATCCTTTTTCAAGATTTTCAGGCTTGCTGGTAGGGATAGGTAAAATGTACACCGTTTCATCAAAGCTGGTATAAGCATTTAAATCGCTGCCAAATCCTACGCCAATATCCTGTAAAAATGATACGATGTCATTCTTTTTAAAATTCTTTGTGCCGTTAAAAGCCATGTGTTCTGCCATATGCGCCAGTCCTTGCTGATCGTCATCTTCGTTGATTGCACCCGCATTAATGGCCAATCGCAGTTCTACTTTATTCTCGGGTTTTTTGTTAGGTAAAATGTAATAAGTAAGGCCGTTGTCTAATTTGCCTTTTACTACTTTAGCACTTAGGGGTAATGCGGTTTGTGCCTGTAAGTTTGTGCAATGGAGGAAAGTTATCATTGCAAAAAGGCTAAACAGAAAGTTTTTAATCTTCATTTGTATGGTTTTGATTTTGCCAAACCTACGGCAAAGCCAATTCAAAACCTAACCATTAATTACATTTTCACACAATTATATGTCACGGTAGCGACTATTTAATTTTGTTTAGGTTGTAAGCATAAGCATCAAGAAAAGACAACTATCTTTTTTGGGTACCAAAATAGGGAAGCGATCGAACGTCATTCATTTAAAACAATGTGCGATTTGCTTCCCTTTGAAAAGAAAAAATTTAATTAGGCTGAATTCCTTCCTGCATTGATGATTCCAAATGAAGACCGTATCACCAGTTTTTCGTAAGTTTCTTTTAACGGCGAATTAATTAGGTTGTCTTCTATCTCCCGGATATTCATAATTGCAAACTGTTGAATGGTAAGTAACGGCAACACAATTCTTTCTCTCATGATGATTGAAAGCTGGTCAACCGGGTAATCATTCATCAATTCTGTTTTGTCAGAAAGCCTTAAAATAAACTGCTCTGTTAAAATATATTCATCGTAAATCATGTTCCATATTACCCCATACTTTTCATCCTTCGCTAAAAAAGCAGTGAGCGGAAAGAAGCATTTTTTCATTGACATCTCGCAATTATCTAAAAGTGTTTTAAAAAACAATGAATTCTGATACAGTCTTTTTATGTGTAGAAACTTTCCTTGTTTGTCCAGTTCCATTAGTGCTGAACCCACACCAAAATAACCGGTTACATTTTGTTTAAGCTGCGCCCAGGCACCCACATAAGGAATTGCCCGGAGATCTTTAAATAACAATTTATTGCCACCTCCACGTTTAGCAGGCCTGCTACCAATATTGGTTTCGCTGTAAAATTTCAACGGACTTACCTGCGATAGATAATCGGCAAAATAGGGGTGATTCTTCAGCGAGGTGTATTTTCTAAAACTTTCATTTGCCAGTTCTTCCAATAAAGATTCTTCATCTTTTTCAAGCGTTATATCCCTGTTATTAAAAAGATCGTTGGATATACCTGCATGCAACAATTGTTCAATGTTAAACTGGGCTGCATCCACCGTACCAAAGTTGGAGCTCACAGTTTGTCCCTGCACAGTTAACTGGATTTCCTTATTGGAAATATTATGTCCCATGGAAGCATAAAACTTATGGGTTTTACCACCGCCTCTTGATGGAGGTCCGCCACGACCGTCAAAGAAAACTACCTCAATACCATATTCTTTTGAAATGGTGCTTAACTCTTCTTTTGCTTTGTAAATACTCCAGTTAGCCATTAGGTACCCGCCATCTTTGGTGCCATCACTAAAGCCAAGCATAATCGTTTGACGCTTATTTCTTTTGGTTAAGTGGGCGTTGTATGTTGGATTGGAGTACAATGTTTGCATTACGTCAGCAGCATGTTGAAGATCATCTACGGTTTCAAACAAAGGAACGATATCTATACTCATGGAATCTTTTTGCCAACCACATATCAGAAACAATCCAAATACTTCCATCACGTTTAAAGCGCTATTGCACTGGCTGATGATGTACCTGTTGCAGCCGGCTTCTCCATTAAAATCCTGAATAGATTTGATCGCCTTAATGGTTGCAATGGTATCAATGGTCAACTCATTTTCAAAAGGTTCATCGCTAACGGTCGCTGTGATACTGGTTAACAACGCTATTTTCTCAACAGCAGAAAGATTGGTGTAATCTGGTGTAATAGCGCCGGATTTGGCTGCAATCTCTGCCAGCACATTACCATGTATAGTGCTTTCCTGCCTTACGTCAAGCGAGGCAAAATGTAATCCGAAAACATTTACTTTATTGATCAGGTTATCAATCAGGTGAAGGAATAAACTGTTATGCTTATAGATAAGAATCTCTTTTATTCTTAAAAGCGAATTTAAAATGTTGGCTTTATCTAAAGGGGTACGCTGCCCGGGAATAAAGATATTGTTGTACATATCCTTTTCCAGTTCAATTAAAATGGATTCTACTCCGTCGAACGTGAGCCTGCGCCTGATTCTTCTTATTTCAAGGTAATATGATTTGATGATACCGCCTCTTAATGCATCGGCCACTTTTAAAGTGGTAGCTGCCTTTACAAATGGGTTGCCATCCCGGTCTCCACCCGGCCAAAAGCCCATGTTGATGATTGGGTTTTTATCGTCCACGGCTTCTGGGAACTGATTTTTTAAGAAGGAAATAATTCTTCCGGCGGCCGGGTAAAATATATTCTCCAGGTACCAGATCAGGTTCATGGCTTCATCGTATGGAGTTGGTTTTTGTTTTTTAAAGAAAGGTGTTTTGCCCAGTTGCTGCAAATACATATTGATCTGTACCGCATTGTTTTCGGCTAGGGCATTGGATAAATCGTTGATAATACCCAATACCGAGCCGGGATAAAATTGGGTTGGATGTGCAGTTAGTACCAGCCTGATCGCAAAGGTCTTCAGCTTCTCTTTCAATTCCTCTTGCTTGTGCTGCTCTATTACTTCACTTTCAAGGTGTTTGAGTGTTCCAACCCCGGCGATGTCATGCACTTCTTTAAAACCTGCATCTTCCAATGCATCAAATAATACAACCTGCCGTTCGATGTATTGAATAAAACGGAATAACAAATCCAGTCTTTCCTGTGGTTGTTTATAAGTAGTATGTTTCGAAAAAAAATCTTCAAGTATTTCTGTTGGGCTTTGTTTTTTCTTGTAGCCCTCTTCACAATTATTTAATAGAAGTGAGAGTAAAATACCGGTTTTTTCGATCCGGTGAAAAGGAAGTGATGTAAAAAGACTGTTGTACAACTGAAACTTAAGTCCAATTAAATCTTTAAAATGCTGCAAACCCCTTGTTGACTGATGATCCATAATTCAATAATTTTTAATAAAATGTGAGAATGCTGGCAGCAAACACAAGTAAAACATGAAAATACCTCAAAATTTTCAAATACTTCAGCTCTAATACAATTAAACACTTAATTTAGCGCAATATAAAAGTGCTTCAAGTGAATTTACATATTATCTCCCGCAAAAATTCAGCAGCTTCAACAGCCGCCTGCACCACTGTTACAATTGCTACTACGATTACCCGTTAAGGGTTTATCTTCTTCATATTACCATTGGGCAACAGGCTTCATTTCTGGTGAAATAATATTGCTTTTTACTATTTACATTTACACACAAAAAAACAATCATGCAGGTTTTAAAGTTTGGAGGCAGTTCAGTTAAGAACGCAGAGAATATAAACAAGGTGATCGCCATCGTGAGCGAAAAAGTAAAAAAAGATAAAACAATTGTTGTCGTGTCAGCATTGGGTGGAATAACGGATATTTTATTGTTGTGCAGTCAGTTAGCATCAGAGGGCAATGAAACATACAAAGAAAAATTACTGGAGGCCGAGCAGCGTCATTTACAAACCGTAAAAGAGTTAATTCCGATCACACAACAGAGCCGTGTATTGAGCATGGTAAAAACTTTTTGCAATGAAATTGAAGATATATGCAACGGTATTTTTTTACTAGGTGAATTATCTGAACGTACCAAGGACAGGATTGTGAGTTATGGAGAAATTTTATCTTCATCTATTATAGCCGCCCGTTTTAAAACTGAAATCGAAAACATCGAGTGGAAAGATTCCCGGGAAATTATTATCACCAATTCCAACTTCGGTGCAGCAGCGGTAGACTTTGGGGTGAGCAATCAAAAAATAAGGGAATTTTTCAACGCAGCCATTGCTGAATTATTTATATTACCAGGCTTTATTTCATCTGACGCCAATGGAACCAATACCACTTTAGGCAGGGGTGGTTCTGATTATACAGCAGCAATCATTGCGGCAGCATTGGATGCGAATGTACTGGAAATATGGACAGACGTTTCGGGTATGATGACTGCTGATCCAAGATTGGTGACCAACGTGAAAATCATTCCACAGATATCCTACCAGGAGGCGATGGAGCTGTCTCATTTTGGTGCAAAAGTCATTTACCCACCTACCATACAACCGGTTAGCAGCAAGGGTATTCCCACCTGGATAAAAAATACATTTTCGCCGGAAGATTTAGGGACTGTAATACAAAAAGAATCCACCTTTAATGGTAATAGCATTCGTGGTATTTCAAGTATCAACAGCATTTCGCTGTTGAGCCTGGAAGGCAGTGGCATGGTGGGTATTCCGGGCTTTTCAAAAAGATTATTTGAAGCGCTGGCTGCAAAAAAAATCAATGTAATTCTGATCACCCAAAGTTCTTCTGAGCATTCTATTTGTGTTGGTATTGATGCAGTAAATGCAGATGACGCAAAGCGGACCATTGACGAGGCTTTTGCTTATGAAATTGAAACAAAAAAAGTGGACCCGATCATAGTGGAAAAAGAACTGGCGATCATTGCACTTGTGGGTGATAATATGAAAAGTCATCCGGGGATCAGTGGTAAAATGTTTGGTAATCTTGGTCGCAATGGTGTAAACGTAAGGGCCATTGCCCAGGGATCATCCGAAAGAAATATTTCTGCAGTCATCTCTACGCATGATGTAAAAAAGGCAATCAATGTATTGCACGAAGAGTTTTTTGAAACCGTTTACAAAGAAGTGAATCTGTTTATTGCGGGTGTAGGAAATGTAGGTAGCAAACTGGTGGCGCAAATTTTAAAACAACAAAAATACCTGCAGGAAAAACTGCACCTGAGAATTAATGTAGTTGGACTGGCCAACAGTAAAAAAATGCTGTTCAATGATGAAGGAATTGATCTGAATAACTGGAAAGACTTACTGGCCAATGGTCCTGCCATGAGTATGCAGGAATTTATAGAGGCTATTCTCGCAAAAAATTTGCGCAATGCCGTGTTTGCAGATGTCACCGCCAATGAGCTGGTAGCTTCCTGCTACGATCAGTTTCTGGAAAAAAGTATTTCGGTAGTAGCTTGTAATAAGATCGCTTGTTCATCTAGTTACGCTTATTACACTAAACTTAAAAAACTATCTACTGAATACAATGCACAATTTATTTTTGAAACCAATGTGGGCGCCAGTTTGCCAATTATTGTTTCACTGAACGATTTGTTGCGGAGTGGTGATAAGGTGCATACGATGGAGGCAGTTTTAAGTGGCACATTGAATTTTGTTTTCAATAACTATGATGGTAAAAAAAGTTTTGCATCTGTGGTAAAACAGGCGCAGGACGAAGGTTACACCGAACCGGATCCTCGACTTGATTTAAGCGGTAAAGATGTGATGCGTAAAATAATGATTCTGTCACGGGAGGTGGGCGAGAAGATGGAGATGGAAGATATCGTCAATAATTCATTTATGCCGGTGGAATGTATGCAGGGATCAGTAGCCGATTTTTACCAGTCGATGGAAAAGCATGAAGCACATTTTAAAAGCTTGTACGAAGAAGCCGCAGCTACCGGAAAAAAATTAAAGTTTGTTGCCAAATACGATCATGGAAAAGCTGCGGTTGGTTTGCAGCATATTGATCCGCAGCATGATTTTTACCATTTGTATGGAAAGGATAACATCGTGCTTTTTTATACGGACCGGTATGTGGACCAGCCGTTGGTAATTAAAGGAGCCGGTGCTGGTGCAGACATTACTGCATCGGGCGTTTTTGCAGATATCATCAGAACAGGAAGAATATAAACCTTACCCAACCTCCAAAAAGAAGGCGGAAGCAGGCCCCTAAATAATTGAAATATGAATTCGACTAAACAGGAATTAAAAGCAGCTACTCTTAAATCACCCAAGCTCACTACCAACACGATTGTAAAAGTATTGGCACCCGGAACAGTGGCAAACCTGGTCTGTGGCTTTGATGTTCTGGGGATGTGTTTAAATGAGCCCAACGATTTGATGGAAGTTAAATTGCTGGACGAAAAGAAAATAATCATACACAGTGCCGACGGCTATCCGTTACCGACCGACCCAGCGCACAATACAGCCGGAGCTCCGCTAATAGAAATGATCAATGAACTGGATATACCAATAGGTTTTGAAGTAACCATTCATAAGCGGATAAAACCGGGTAGCGGTATTGGTTCCAGTGCCGCAAGTGCAGCGGGTTCTGTAGTAGCAGCCAATCATTTACTAGGTAATATATTTTCAAATAAAGACCTCGTTCGTTTTGCCATGTTTGGTGAAAAAGTTGCTTCCGGTGTTAAACATGCCGATAATGTGGCGCCTTGTATTTATGGCGGCATCACCTTAATTCGCAGCATTCTTCCACTTGATATTATTTCAATTCCTTCACCCGATCTTTTTGTTACGATTGTGCATCCGCAAATTGAAGTGCGTACCAAAGATGCCCGCCAAATTTTGCGTAAAGAAGTATTGCTGAAAGATGCCATCAGGCAATGGGGTAATATCGCCGGACTGGTTGCAGGCTTCATGGGTAATGATCTTGATTTAATTGGCCGTTCGCTGGAAGATGTAATCATAGAGCCGGTAAGAAGTATTTTAATCCCTGGCTTTGATGAAGTAAAAAGCAAGTGTAAAGAAGCCGGCGCATTGGGAGGTGGTATTTCCGGATCTGGTCCTTCTATTTTTATGCTAAGCAGGGATGAGGCTACCGCAGTAAAAGTACAAACAGTGATGCAGGAAATTTACAATCGCATTGAGTTGGATTTTCATACACACGTCACCACCATCAATAAGGGCGGTGTGAGGATTGTGAGTGATGAGATATGAGTTATGAGTTAGGAATTACGAGTTATGAGTTATGAATTATGAGATAGGAATTAGAAATTAGAAATTAAGAATTAAAAATGACGAATTAGGAATGTATTCGGCTTTATAAAAAACATCAATTATCCATTTCAATGCAATATTTTAGTACCAATCATCAATCACCGGAAGTAGATTTTAAACAGGCTACCATCAATGGACAAGCACCTGATAAAGGCCTCTACTTTCCTGAAAGTATACCCGCCGTTTCAAAAGAACTGATTAAAAATATTACACAATATTCAAACGAAGAAATTGCTTTTCAGGTGATAAAGCCTTATGTGGGTGATACCATTCCTGAAGAGGTGTTGCGCCGCATAGTGAATGAAACCGTCAACTTTGAGATACCATTGGTAAAAGTTACAGATCGCATTTCTTCTTTAGAATTGTATCACGGTCCCACACTGGCTTTTAAAGATGTGGGCGCCAGGTTTATGAGCAGGTGCCTCGGGTATTTTGTGAATCATGCATCTTCGCCCGGCGCTGCCAATAAAAAGGTGACCGTGTTGGTTGCAACATCCGGCGATACCGGCGGGGCAGTGGCCAATGGTTTTTATGATGTAGATGGCATAGAAGTGGTGATCTTATATCCGTCAGGTAAAGTAAGTTCAGTGCAGGAAAAGCAATTGACCACATTGGGTAAAAACATTCATGCATTGGAGGTAGCCGGCACTTTTGATGATTGCCAGCAAATGGTAAAGCAGGCATTTACTGATGAAACGCTCAACGAAAAGTTATTCCTTACATCTGCCAACTCAATTAATGTAGCTCGTTGGTTACCGCAGCAATTGTATTATTTCTTTGCCTACAAGCAATGGGCAGATAAAAAAAATCCACCGGTGATCGCTGTTCCAAGTGGCAATTTTGGGAATATTTGCGCAGGTATTCTGGCACATATTTCCGGGTTACCGGTTAGGCATTTTATTGCAGCCTGCAACGCAAATGACGTGGTGCCGGATTTTATGGTTACTGAAAAATATCAACCTAAAAAGGCGGTAGCAACGATCTCTAATGCGATGGACGTTGGTAATCCAAGTAATTTTATTAGGATACTGGAATTGGTTCACCACGAGTTTAAATCGTTACAAAATATTTTTAGCAGTTGTAGTATTTCAGATGAGGAAACGAAAGCTACGTTGCAATCGGTTTATCAAACCAATCAATATTTATTAGATCCGCATGGAGCCGTTGGCTTCCTGGCTTTGGAGCGATATTTAGAAGAACATCCCGATCAGAACGGAATGGTTTTGGAAACAGCACATCCCGTAAAATTTTATGATGTGGTAGAACCTGTAATTGGCGAAGCGGTGCCCATTCCTGATACTATTAAAAAACAATTGCTGTTGGGAAAAAAGAGTACAAAAATAAATGCAGACGGCGAATTTTTGAAGGCGTTTTTATTGCAATTGGGATAGAAGATGATTGCCACGTCTTCTGGATGAGTGTAGTTTGTTCATAGTTATTTTGGGGTGTTTTTTTGATGGCAACATACTTCACGGTGTTAGGCAGCGCAGGTCAAACATCACAAATTTCTCTATCGGTATCTGTCAACTGGTGTACGCATCTAAATAATATAAAAAAATTTAAAAAACGACTCCTCCAAATACTGATCGGATTATTAATACTATACCTTGTATTACTCATTCCTGACTCAAATAATACCACCATCATAAATGCAACTGAGAAGCCCTTTATCTGGAACAAAGATGTTGTTTGGCTTCAGTTGGAAAATGATTTTGAAAATGCGCAGCTTCAACCCAAAGGAAAAATCGACTCTACTATCCGGGGTTTATTTTCACTTGAAGAATTGTTGTTTAACAAAATCCAAAAGGTCAACATCCCTTTTACCGATTCAAACTATGTCGCTATTTCCAACACCTTTTTTTTCCTGGCTTCGCTTGTTGCGGCCCAGCCTCCGCATCGGGATTCATTTGTAAATCTGTATAATAAAATCCGCAGCAACATAAAGCTAACAATCAGCCGGATGGGATATCTATCGAAAAGAAGTCCGCAATCACCTTTACCAGCAATTGTATGGAATGCGGGCCGTTGTGGAGGAGGTTTTGTTGCAAACGGATAGCATTCCATTTGCGAATGCCATGTTTGTAAAGGATGAACTGTCCGCTACACCATCCACCACCATTTTTGGTATCAAAGTTCATAGGAATTTTTCTCATGTGGCATTGATTTATGTAGTTGAAAAAAATACACCTTATTTAATTGATGCACATATTGAGAAAGGTGTTGCGATTGCATCTGCCGAACAATACATAAAGGACAAAAAATTGCGTTTCATGGTGCTGAGGCCACGGGCCGATTTGCCCCAATTGAAAAAGGATTCGTTGCTTCCGCAAAAGGCAGCCAGATACGCCTTAGATGAAGCAAAAAAACGGCCTATTCCCTACGATTTTAAAATGAATTTTGCAGATTCTTCAGCGATGTTTTGTTCTGAAGTTTGTTCCTATGCGTATCGGAAAAATGGTATTCAATTATGGCAGGGGGTATCTACCATTTCATCGCAGGGAGTTGTAAACTGGTTGCATGCATTTGGAGTAGAAAATTTTGTTACACAAATGCCGGCCGACCTTGAGTATGATCCTCAATTAAGCATTGTGGCAGAATGGCGCAATGCCGAAACACTGTTTAAAGATCACCTCGACAATGCGGTGATGGATGTGTTGTTGGAAGAAGCAGATAAAGGAAAGGAGATCAAATATTCAATCCTGCAATTACCGGTGGTGAGGGAGGTAAAAGGTTGGTGTATGTTGAATAATTTGTTTGGAAAACCTGCCGTCATACCAGAAGGAATGAGTGCTACACAGGCTTTAAAAAACCAATACTCTGTGGCGATTTATATTGCATTGAGCAAAGCTACCCGGCAGTTGGTAAATCTTGCACGAAAAGCAAATAAGGAAATAATTGCCGATTAATTGGCAATGGCCTGTTCTTCAATTTCATCCATGCTGATTCCTGAATGACTTTCATCATAAACACATTCACCATTTTTGATTAACAGCACCTGGGGAGATTCGTGAAATACGGAAAATTCTTCGGCGATTTTGTTGGAAATATCCCTGTTTTTGATCAGGTCAAGAAAATAAAAAGCCACATTTTCAGGTGGCGTACTTCTTTCCAAACGACTTTTAGCGACGCTACTTATGGAGCAACGGGTACTATGTTTAAAAATTAACTGAGGTTTAACCTTTGATTGTTCTTTAATTTCAGCTAATTGTGACACATCGGTCAAATCGATCCAATTCATTGGTTGTTTTTAGTGAATGATGCCTGCTGTTCCGGGGCAACCTGTACCTCTTCTACTTGATCCGCAAGACGAAAAAATCATAACGCCTGCGCTTAGCATGATGGCAAATAACAAAATCTTTTTCATAATAATGGGGTTTATTTGATTGTATCTTTATTTTTGCTTTGCAAATATACCGAACCTTTTCTTTAGGGCCAAAATGATAGCAATTTCAGTTTTAAAAGTTATCTTGCTTGCATTCTAACTGACACCTGTGTTTCGGATATTAAAAAACATTAGAGATATAAACTATTTTTTGAGCAATTTAGTATTGGAAACGACAAATAAATTTTTAATCCAGTTATAAATATATTAAAATTAAAATCTACAAATGTCCTTACAATTAGCCCGTCCGATTGCCTTTTTTGATTTGGAAACTACCGGTGTAAACCTTTCTACTGACAGGATCGTAGAGGTAGCAATAATAAAAATTTTACCTGACGGAACAAGGCAGGTAAAAAGGAGACTCATCAACCCCGGAATACCCATTCCACAACAAACCACCGATATTCATGGCATTACGAATGAAATGGTAAAAGATGCCCCCACTTTTAAACAATGTGGCAATGAACTAAAACAGTTCATTGAAAATTGCGATATGGGAGGCTACAACAGCAATCGCTTTGATATTCCGATGCTGATGGAAGAGTTTTTACGTGCAGGTATGGATGTTGATTTAAGTACCCGCCGTATGATAGATGTGCAACATATTTTTTACACGATGGAACCTCGTACGCTTACGGCAGCCTATAAATTTTATTGTGAGAAAGAGTTGATAGATGCCCACAGTGCAGAGGCGGATGTGAATGCTACCATTGATGTTTTATTGTCGCAGATTAAGCGTTATCCTCAACTTGGTAATTCGATTGATACCATTCTTGGAACCATCGGAGAAGATAAAGTGGTGGATTATGCCCGTCGTTTTTTGTTTGATGCGAAAGGTGTGGAGGTATTTAATTTTGGCAAACATAAAGGCAGGCCTGTGGTAGATGTATTAAAGGCTGAGCCTCAATATTATGATTGGATGATGAGAGGTGATTTTCCACTGCATACCAAACAAAAACTCACCGAAATTTTAAATCGTACCCTGTTAAAAAATAATTAAATAAGGTAGTTGTGAAATTTGTTGAAAAGTTTATAAAGTACAAATTGTAAATTCGTAAAAAACACGATCAAAAAGTTATTGGAAAAATTAGTCATCATACCAACCTACAATGAAAAAGAGAACATTGAAAAAGTGATCGCTACCGTAATTGGGTTGCATCAAAACTACAATGTCTTAATCATTGATGATGGTTCCCCGGATGGTACGGCGGCGATAGTAAAAAGCTTATTTACTAAATATCCCCAACAATTATTTCTGGAAGAACGTACCGGTAAATTGGGATTGGGTACGGCTTACATTCACGGCTTTAGGTGGGCATTGGAAAAAGGTTACCAGTATATTTTTGAAATGGATGCAGATTTTTCGCACAATCCAAAAGACCTTGAAAGGCTATACCTGGCTTGTAAAAATGGGGCAGGAGTTGCAGTAGGATCAAGATATGTTAAAGGAGGTGGTGTTGAAAACTGGCCTGCTAATCGCATTGCTTTATCAAAAGGGGCGTCTATTTATACAAGGATCATCACCTGGATGCCGGTACGTGACCCAACTGCGGGGTTTGTTTGCTATCGCCGGGAAGTATTGGAAACCATCAATTTATCAGAAATAATTTTTGTAGGTTATGCGTTTCAGATAGAAATGAAATTTGCTTCCTGGAAGTTAGGTTTTAAAATTACTGAAGTACCCATCACCTTTATTGATCGCCAGATGGGAGAAAGTAAGATGAACAAAGGCATTGTGAAAGAAGGTATATTGGGCGTATTGAAATTACGCTGGATGAGCATGTTTAAAAACTATCGCAATAAAGTAAAAAATACTTACTCAAAAAATACGGTTTCCTATCCTAATCAGGAAGTCCTGTTGGACTCAAAATAAATTCATTCGTAATTAGCCAACTTTTTTTCCGCTTTGTTATTGGGATGTGCCGATTGGTTATTTATTGAACAACGCTGAATTACTGGTCGATTCTCCAGTTAGACAGGACTGTAACCTCCATTCGCTTTTACTTCATCTTCTTTTTTCAAAAAAAGCAAATCCAAACATTGCTAACAGTCAGTCCTTTATTATTCACCGGCGTTATTTATTTAAATGCCGGATGAAATTGCTGCAAGGTTGTTCTTAGAAATTCTCTGTCTAAATGGGTATAAATTTCAGTAGTGGTAATGCTTTCGTGCCCCAGCATTTCCTGCACCGCACGCAAGTCGGCACCGCCTTCTACCAGGTGGGTGGCGAATGAATGCCGGAAAGTATGCGGAGAGATTGTCTTTTTAATATTCGCCTTTTTGGCCAAATCTTTAATGATTAAAAATATCATTACTCTCGAAAGTTTGCTGCCCCTTCGGTTTAAAAATAAAATGTCATCATTGCCCGGTTTCACATTTGCGTGTACCCGAATTTGGTTGCGGTAGATATTGATGTATTTGATAGCATCACTACCAATGGGTACCAGTCTTTCCTTATCACCTTTTCCAATAACCCGGACAAAACCCAAATCCAGGTGCAGACAACTAATGCGCAGGTTTACAGCTTCTGTTACCCGCAGTCCGCAACTATACAGCGTTTCAAGAATTGCCTTGTTTCTTCCGCCTTCGGGTGTGCTTAAATCGATGCTGTCAATCATGGATTTAATTTCCTCAAAGCTCAATATATCAGGCAGCTTTCTTTTCAATTTCGGCGATTCAAGCAAGGTAGCTGGATCCACCGTGGTGATTTGTTCAAGCAAACAGTATTTAAAAAAACTTCGCAATCCCGATATAATTCTCGACTGCGATCCGGCGGTCATGCCAAGCTCGCTGATCCATTGAATAAAACATTCTAAATCCTTTAAATCAATTTCCTTTGGACTTTTTAATTTGCCGGTATGTTGTATCCAGGAAGTTAGTTTTCCAATATCGTGCAGGTAGGCATCTACCGAATTGTCACTCAGCGATTTCTCTAGTTGTAAGTATGCCTTGTATCCTTTTTTATATCCTTCCCACATTTGATAATTCTAAAATTTTAAAATTTAAAAATTCGAAAATGTAACCTAAGTTGTCCAGAATGTCATCAACGATACATAAAGCAAGAGCAAATGAAATGGTTTGAATCAATGGTTATTCCTCATGCGAAAGACGCTAAAATTCATTGTCCAAATACTATATTGTAAAATTTTACATTCTTGCAAAAGGTTTCCTTATTTTCGTTTGAATATCTTTAATATCGAATTTAAAATGATAGTTAACTTCCGTTCGTTCAAACAAAAAGTACGATACCACAAAAAATCATTCAAGTCATTTTTAACTAAGTTAGAAAAAAATCCTCCAAAAGATTTACATAAACTAATGGAAGTGGTGGATAAGGAAGTTTGGGCAGAAACAGATTGCCTCACCTGCGGAAATTGTTGTAAGCAAATGACGCCAACATTTTCCGTAAAAGACATTAAACGTATTTCCACTCATTTTGAAATGACGCCCAATGCGTTTAAAGAAAAATGGCTGACCTATGATAAAAAGGACGATGACTGGCAAAACAAAAAGCAGCCCTGCCAGTTTCTAAATTTAACGGATAACAAATGCTCCATTTATCCCATTCGCCCATCAGACTGCTCCGGCTTTCCTCATCTTACCAAAAAGAACACAGTCGATTACATTCATGTACACAAGCAAAACATACAGTATTGTCCGGCAACTTATAAAATGGTAGAAAAAATGAAGGATTTGTTGCAGGCGGCAAAATGAGCTAATTTGCTAATGTGCTAATGTGCTAATTTGCTAACGTGATTGCAGAAGTTTTTTGTTGATATGAATTAAAAAGTTACAAATACACATCTTCGATGAAAAAGTATTCAACTGGCTCGTTTTTTAAAATTAAGATAGATAGAATGTCGAATTGGATCCTTTTCCATTGCGGAAAGAGGTACAGGTATTCTTCGGCGGCGTTGATAAGATTCTGTATTTTCTTTTTACCCACTTTGTCTTCCGGTAAGCCGTAGTTTTTGGTTCGGCGGGTTTTTATTTCTATAAAATGCAAGACCGTATCTTTTACTGCAATGGCATCTACTTCCCATCGGGAATGCCGCCAGTTTTGTTCTTTTATCGTGTAGTCGTTTTTCTCTAGCCACACTATTCCCATGGCTTCTCCAGTTTTGCCGGTATGATTGTGTTTTGCCATATTGGGTTAAATGTTAGTTTGCTGATACCGTTCTCAAACAGTTCGTTATTGGTACTTCAAAATATTGGTGACGCAATGATGATTAGCCGAATTTTTAAATATTGTTGTACAGGAATTTATTGCCTATTTTTGTTGCTGTTAAATTATAAAAAATGAAGATAGATAAATCAATTTTGTTAAGTTTTGTTTTACTGGTGGTAATCGCCTCATTATATCGGATTATGCCAAGCAGACCGTATGGTTTTGCTCCGCAGATAGCCATGGCTTTGTTTAGTGGAAGCATTGTTAAAGACAAAAAGTATGCTTTTCTTTTACCAATACTTTCTATGCTGTTTTCTGATATTATTTATGAAGTATTGTTCCGGTTAAACTTGTCAACCATCGCAGGTTTTTATGGCGGACAATTGCTGAATTACATGCTGTTTGCAGCGGTAACTGTAATTGGTTTTATGATTAAGAAGCAAAATGTATTACACATTGCAGCAGGTTCTGTTGCGGGAGCCACGTTTTACTACATCGCCTCCAACTTAATGGTTTGGACAGGCGGCGGATTGGCGCTTAATAATTTACCATATCCTAAAACATGGGATGGATTGATGGCCTGCTTTTACGCAGCACTTCCTTTTTACCAGGCAAGTTTGTATGCGACTTTATTTTTTAGTACGATCTTATTCGGTGGATATTTTTTACTCACAAAATATGCCTTACGCAAACACATTGTTGCATAAAAGTTATTTGTTTAAAATTAAAAAAGCCACTTGAAAGAGTGGCTTTTTTAATTTTGTAATGTTATCATATAGTGATGATTCAGTTTGAAAGTCGCCAGATAAGCGATGGTTGACCATTCACCATTGACCATTGACAATTGACCATTCACCATTCACCATTCCCAATTCATCATTCATGCCTAACCCAACATTAGTTCGCTTCCTCGTATCCCGTGTCAACCAGCAAGCCTTTGCCATCTGCAGCTTCAGTTGCCAGTGCATCGCAACGATTGTTGTGGGGGTTGTTGGCATGGCCCTTTACCCAGACAAATTTGACAGATAAATTTTTTGCCAGTTCATGGTACTTTTTCCAAAGATCTTTGTTCTTTTTACCGCCGGCAAAATCTGTTTTGATCCAGGTCTTTAACCATCCTTTTTCTACAGAGTTTACAACATACTGGCTGTCGGAATAAACCGTTATGGGCAGATCATTTTTTTTGATGGTTTCCAGTCCTGCAATTACTGCCAGCAATTCCATCCGGTTATTGGTGGTGCGCCGGTAACCCTGGGATAATTCTTTCCGATGTTTTCCCCACATCAGTATAGTGCCATATCCGCCCGGCCCAGGATTACCTCTTGATGAACCGTCTGTGTAAATTTGTATGTGTTCCATTATTGTGATGAGAGATGAATAGTTATGCTGGTTTTTACAACAGTTATCATTTGTAAAATGGCGGCAAAAATAATGGCTTATTCATAAACTTCATCTACTTTATAAAATTGTTTGGTCCATTATACCTGTAGTACGCCCGATTTAAACCCGGCAATATCTTTATTGTGATTGGCTGCCGCAATAGCTTCTGAAATTAGCGTACGGGTTTCTACCGGATCAATGAGTTCGTCCACCCATAAACGTGCCGCTGCATAATAGGGGCTTGTCTGGGTTTGATAGCGCTGCATAATTTCACTCAATAGTTTTTCTTCGTCCGCCGGTGTTATTTCTTTCCCCTTTGCTTTTAGAGAAGCTACCTGTATTTGTAACAGTGTTTTTGCAGCCTGTTCCCCGCCCATTACGGCAATTTTTGCTGTGGGCCACGCATAAATAAATCGTGGATCGTAAGCCTTGCCACACATGGCATAATTGCCTGCGCCATAACTATTCCCGATGATAAAAGTAATTTTGGGAACCACTGAATTGGCTACGGCATTCACCATTTTGGCGCCGTCTTTTATAATGCCCGAATGTTCGCTTCGGCTTCCCACCATAAAGCCGGTTACATCCTGTAAAAAAACAAGTGGTATCTTCTTCTGGTTGCAATTCATAATAAATCGGGCTGCTTTATCAGCACTATCATTGTATATCACACCGCCCAATTGCATCTCACCTTTTTTGTTTTTTACAATCAGTCGCTGGTTGGCAACAAAGCCAACTGCCCAGCCATCTACACGGCCATAACCACATACAATCGTTTTGCCATACTCCTTTTTAAACTGGTCAAAGCTGCCGGCGTCTGTAATACATTCAATGATATCTACCACATTGTAAGGCCTGGTATTTCCTTCATTCATTACGCCATATATTTCATTGGCTGGTTTAGAGGGTGCAATACTGGCGATGCGGTCAAAACCTGCATCATCGGCCTTGCCCAGTTTACTAATGATTTTTTTTATTTGATCCAGGCAATCCCTTTCTGTATCAAATTTATAATCCGCTATTCCACTAATGGCATTGTGGGTTTCAGCACCGCCGAGTGTTTCACTGTCGGTGTCTTCGCCGATGGCTGCTTTTACAAGGTAAGGTCCGGCCAGGTAAATAGAGCCATTGCCTTCTACCATCAGTGTTTCATCGCTCATGATTGGCAGGTAGGCACCACCCGCTACGCAGGGCCCCATTACGGCTGCAATTTGCGTAATGCCCATGGCACTCATACGGGCATTGTTGCGAAAGATCCGGCCAAAATGTTCCTTATCCGGAAATATTTCATCCTGCATTGGCAGATAAACACCTGCACTATCCACGAGGTAAATCACGGGCAATTTATTTTCCATGGCAATTTCCTGCATGCGTAGATTTTTTTTTCCGGTAATGGGAAACCATGCTCCTGCCTTCACGGTTTGATCATTGGCCACCACTACACATTGCCGGCCGCTTACATAACCAATACCACTAACGGTGCCGCCTGCAGGGCAACCACCTTGTTCAGCGTACATTTCATATCCTGCAAAAGCACCTATTTCTATAAATGGCTTACCATCATCGCAAAGCCAGTTGATTCTTTCCCTGGCTGTTAATTTGTTTCGTTCCCGTTGTTTTTCGATGGCCTTCTTTCCGCCGCCTTCATAAATCGTTTCAAGCCGTTGCCTTACCTGGCTCCAGGCTAGCTTCATCGCATCTTCGTTTTTATTGAATGAGTTATCCATATAGCATTGTTTTTTGTTAATGAGCATTTACGGAAAAATCAACATTGACAGTTTACCCCGTTTATCGCTGAATGACATTAATAGGGATCTTTACTTTTAAATGCCGTTGTTGTTTCTGTAAATCAAAAGTAGAGCATTGGGCTGAACGAAACGAATATTAAATAGTGGGTAATTTCAATTGGAATCACGATAGAAATTTGTTTCAATTGAATAAGTGAGAGCTGTAATAAAAAAAAGACATAAACAGTTGCATAATTAAAAAATTATCTCAATTTTTGGACAACCTTAGTAACGCCCGTTTTCTTTATCAAGTTTTTAACTGAATAAGTTGGTTTCAAATTAACCGTTGTTTTTAATTTTTTTAATCATTTTTTAAAACCTATTTTATGATGCGAAGTCAATTAAGTTGTCTTAAAAAAATGCATGCCGTCAGTCTTCTTGTGCTGATGTTTGTTTTTAATAGTTGTTATTCTTACCGGGTTGCAACCCAGGCGCAGGCTGGCACCGAAACATCCGGTACTATGACTGCACATTCCCTTTTTTGGGGACTTGTAAAAAAGCCGGTCGAAATTCATACACCTGCCTGCGATTCATTGGGTGTAAACGGTGTGGCTGAAGTAACGATGAAAACCAATTTTGGCTATGCATTGATTACTGTAATTACGCTCGGCATCTGGAGTCCAATGCAAGTTGAGTGGAAATGTAGTAAACCATGTAAAAAATCAGGTATCTTATAAATCAATTATTATGATAAATATTAAAACCGGAAAAAAAGAGTGGGAGAACAGGCACGAAATTTTTGTTGAGAAAATAAAAGATATGTACATCGTTGGCAACGAGCCCGACCTGGATGCAACTGATAGTTACAATGATACCACCAAAGGGCTTCAAAACCTGGTAAAGGAAGCCATAGAAAATGATACTACATTAAGAACGTTGGGAGCCGGATGGTCGTGGACAAAAATTGCTACAGCCCGTGACGGAATCATGATTGATACAAAGCAACTCAACACAACCATGGGCATTTCTGCAAAGAGCGTTTTGGCAGATTATGGAGGCGATGTAAACAAGCTCTTGTTTGCGCAGTGTGGCAGTGGCGTTTGGGAACTTAGTAAAGAGCTGCGTGCTAAAAATTTATCTTTAAAAACCTCGGGAGCCAGTAACGGCCAAACGATTGTAGGTGCTATGTCGACCGGTGCTCATGGCTCTTCGTTGGATGTAGGCGGTGTGCAGGATTATATACTGGGGATGCACATCATTGTGGGGCCCGACAGGCATATTTGGCTCGAAAGGAAATCGGCTCCGGTAGTATCTGATTCTTTTATTCAAAAATTGCAGACCGAGCTGGTTCAGGATGATGATTTGTTTTATGCAGCACTGGTAAGTTTTGGAAGTTTTGGCATTATTCACGGAGTATTGGTGGAGGCGGAAGATTTATTTTTAATGGAAACTTATATGCGCAGAATGCCATACGATGATGTGTTGAAACAATTGATGTCGACACTTGATTTTAGCAATGCCAATTTACCCAACGGTAATGAACGACCTTTTCATTTTTCAGTATCCATCAATCCTTATAATCTTAAAAAAGGCGTTTATGTACACTCATTTTATAAAAGACCTTACCGTGAAAATTATCAAAGACCAACAGCCAATGATGCAGGCATTGGACCCGGCGATGATGCACCCTGTTTTATTGGCAAACTCACCAGTGTAATTCCAGCATTGGTGCCGGGTATCGTAAATAAATTATTGGGGGGCGTTTATAAACCATTTGAAAAGCAGTACGGAACATTGGGCGAAATATTTAGCAATACTACTTTGCATGGAAAGCTATTGAGCGCAGCAATCGGGCTTCCATTGGACCAGGTGACAAGGGTTACGGAACTACTATTTGAAATCAATAAAACACATGGTCCCTTTGTTGGACTATTTGCCTACCGGTTTATTAAAAAGTCACGGGCTACATTGGCATTCACCCATTTTGATTATACCTGTATCCTTGAATTGGATGGCGCTTATTCTGAAGCTACCAAAGATTTTTATCATACCGTATGGCAAAGACTGGAGGACGAAAATATTTCCTTTAGTTTTCATTGGGGTAAAATGAATGAAATGGATTTTGAGAGGATCAACAGAATGTATGGTTCAAACGTAGATGCCTGGATAGCTGCCCGCAATAAATTGTTGGATACAGATAGCATGAAGGTTTTTACGAATCCTTTGTTGCAACAGTGGGGACTTGATAAAGTGTTGTAGGAGTTTAAATTTTCAAAGTCTCAAAAAAATATATGCAGTATTTATTGTTTGTTATTTTCTTTTGCCTACACGCTTTTTCTTTAAAATCACAATCCACCGATAGTCTAATAGCCCAATTAAAATCAATTAATCAGGCCGTTGTTAATAGATCTTGTATTCGGGATAACCTGCCAGTGATATCCAACCGGGCGATGAATGTTTTTTTGGCGGATAAAACAGCATATGTTGCTGAAAGCAGGGACCTTTCTCTATTTACAAATTATGTAACGCTTAACAGTGCTGAAGGAAGGTTGACGATCAATCATAATTTTCAAAAAGCTACCGGTATTGATGATCCGATAAAAAAGCTGTTTAGTGTGGGGATAAGTACAAAGTTCACCAATGGATTTGCTGCAAGTTTTTTAGATAGAAAATTTGAAAACGAACTCGGACTCACTTTAAACTATAAATGGTTAGGATCAGTTAAAACGGATTGTGGCAATCAAACCTTGTATCTTCAAAAAAGGCAATCGATGAATGCATTGCGGGCAGCCATTGTATATTCGTTGGAAATAGAAATGAAACAAAAGGAAGCCGATTTTAAAAGAGCGGTTGGTAACATCGACAGCTCTGCTATTCCGGGGCAAATTCCAACTACCGCAAAAGCATTGATGCTAAGAAATTTCTATCTACACCTGGCAGAAGAGTATGCAGAAAAGTTTGCAATGCTTCAGGCTGAAACACTGACCAACACAAATAATTTTAAACGGATTTCAACCGGTTGGACAAGCGTAACAGTCTATGTTCCGTTGGCATTTCCAGCCTACACAACTGCCCAATCCATCACAGCTCCTTTTAGTGAAAAGCATCCTTATCCATTGGCACTCATGCTAAGCCATACCCGGTTGTGGGAAAGTGCTAAAGCCGGCAGATTGTTTTTCACGTTGGGCGGTACGCTTCTTTTTAATAATTCAAAACTCAGTTATGGTCTTGAAAAAATAAATGTGAACGATTATAAAAATCTGGGCGGTACAGATACCATTCGTTTGGCAACTGTGAAAAATGAACGGGTGTATATTGGAGATTATAAAACTTTTTTAGATGCCAGGTTCGATGCCCGTGTTGTCTATTTTCCTGCATCATCCCATATCGGTATTAGTTTTTTACTGGAACAAAATACCGGCGGTTACAAGCTGCTGAATGGAAGGCTGGGAATTCCAATTGTTTTGATCAATAGTAAAAAAACGCCTGCCGTTAACATAGAGTTCCAGGCATTGTTTTTTGATATGACTAAAAAAATAGCTATTGATAAAAAACAGGGTAATAAAACGGCCATTGGTGTTAATGTGGGTATTCCATTTAGCCGGTTGATGTATTGATGCCTGGGAGGGAAGTGTACACCATAAAAGCGCTTTTTTTTCACGATCGATTTAGTTTTTCATTCCTGCCATTTACAGCTTTCATTTGTAAATGATAGTAAAATGCAATCCTTGAAGTTCGTTCAACGTCTGTTGCTCTTCCACATATATGATTGCTGGCTGCAGATGTAGAAATTTGCAAGGTTTAATTCTTTCTCCGCATCTCGCTTTGCCGCATTGGCATGGCATCTATCATACCAAACAATTCGTTGGTTTGCAGCAACTGGAGCGTACGGTGTTTTTCAAATCCATCTTTGCCAATGAGCAGTACAGTGAAATCTGACGATTGTATTTTGTATTGCTTCCATAATTTACTTTCTTTCTCCACCACAATAATTTTTATATCTCTTTCCTTGAGCGCATTGCTGTCTTTGTTTAATAATTTTAATTGTTGCTCAACCAATGCAGGGTGTTGGCTTTTGCCAAAAATGAGTACCTGCCGGTAATTACTATCGGACGAATGAATTGCAGAAAACATACACAGTTGAATGAAGGTTAAGTAGAATAGGTTCATTGTTTTTATTTTTCATTTGCTTTCCAAATATTTCCTAAATAATAACTACAATTGTTTATCAATTGTTTAGCGGGTAATAAAGTAAATCTTTAGTAAGAATAAAATGAGTGACCGATTTGTGCCCTGTTAGGTATCAGGTGGTAAAATTCACCATTCACTATTTACAATTCACCATCCGATAGCTATCGGATCATCCTTCACCTTACCAGAATTTACCTTAATTCGCCTTCTCCAGCATTTCAATATAACTGTTCATCAACCGAAGGTATTTAACGGATTCAGCAAGGGCGTTTGTTCTCTCTGTCTCCTTGCCGGCGCTTCTTGCCCGCAGGCTGTTTACCTTTGCACGAATATTGGCACGGTAACTTTTGTAATAAATGAACAGTAATTTTTCTTCCGGCGTTTGCATTGCGGGGAACAGCTCATTGTAGTGTTGAAGAAATAATTCCGACAGGTCAGACCTTCCAAAAGAATCAAGATCCATACATAAAAATGCGATCTCGTTCAGCACATCAATCTGGCGAAAATCGTCATTGAATTCTATACAATCAAACGGCAGTGGAGTTGCCAGTAAAAAAATATTTCTCGAGTGTAAATCTCCATGGCAATCCCTGAAAAAACCAGCTTTTAAACGGGCGGCCAAAAGGGGCGTATGCTTTTTAATAAATGCATCGGATACAGCGATGGCATGGCTGATTATTTCACGGTCTTCCTTAGTTACCTGTTCCGATAGATAATTATTTTCTGCTTCCAGATCATTGAATTTTAGTTGAATATCCAGAAAGTCTTTTTGGTAAAGGATGGTGGTTGTTTTATGAAAGGTGGCTATTTTTTCTGCCAGGTTTTTAATGTCGCTTTGGGTCACTTTATTATTTGCTAACAAGATATCCATTTGTTTGCTCCTGTCTACAGTGTGCATTTTTACTGCATAATCTATGATGTTACCTTCTTTGCCTCCAATGTAAAACTTTGCCTCTAATTCTATTACGGGTTGCACATCCAAGTAGATATGATCGGTGAGACGTTTGTTTAATTCCACCTCTCTTTCGCAAAAGTATTTTCGTTTTTCCAGCGTAGAAAAATCAAGAAAAGAATATTGAATGGGGCGCTTGATTTTATAGGTAAACTGATCACCGATAGCCACCCATGAAATATGCGTTTCTACTAAAACAGGCCTGCCAGTGTTACCCGGAAATTGGCCTTCCAGTATCAGTTGATCAATTTGATTTTTTGTCATTTTTTTAATTGAAGGTGAATCAATGCTTTTGTTAGCATTTCCTTTATGTTGTCATTTCTTGATCGTACCATCAAATGCTTTTCTTCCAATGGTTCCCATTGCTTTTTTATTTTTTTATATACCTCAATATCGGCATCACTGTCCGGACGTATCTTTTTTAATCTTTCCCTTACAATGGCTTCACTCGCTTTTACTTCTATAAAAAACAGGGAGGTTTTGCCTTTAGCTTCGTCTGTAAATTGCTGCCTGATTTCATGTTTATAAAAAGTAGCATCTAATACCAGATTTTTGTCTTCTTTGATGAACACTTTCATTTTTTCGAGGAGTGCATCATACACAAATGCTTTTTCTTTTTCAGTATAGGTCCGAATGGCGAGTAGTTTCTTTCGTTCCTGATCACTGTTGATATAATAGGCTTTCAGCTTGACTGCTAATTGGGCAGCGAAGAAACTTTTTCCTGAACCCGGTAAACCCATTACAATAATGATCACGGTAGTTTTTTAATTTTAAAAAGATCCAATTTTAACCTTCAATATGGTTTAGGATTTATAAAACCAATTGAAGAGTTCATTTGGCGGGCTTTGCCTGGGCTAAAAATTGAAATACTTCTTTCAATCTTTTTGATATCTTACCTTCGCCCATGGCTGCGTGAGCCAGCAATAAGTTAAATGGGGCTGCTTTGGGCAACGGGATAGATTGTATTAACCTAAACCATTGTATGGTCGGCAACATCAATCAGTCACATTTTACAAGGCGGGGCTTGCATTTTAAACTGTCCAATATATTCGGACAGTTCGCTTCCTTCCTCTTTTAATTTGGCCTCTAAATCACTCCAATATTTTCTTGAACGATCCGCATTGGTTAGTACTTCTATTACATCAATAATTGAGATGTGCCTTATTTTCTGCCCGGCATCCCATAACGTTCTCACTTTTTTGTTTTCATATAGTTGAATGGCATATTGTTGTTTCATGACTGTAATTAAAATGGTATTGTAATATTTAATTCTTTACAAAAAACTGTGAGTACATCCTTCATTTTTTTCAACCTTCAAAGAGCCTGGATATGTCTGCATAGTCGGACGTTTCGTGCTTTTCAAAAGTATTTAAATAGCTTCAGGTATTAAAGATGTATTGGTTTTAGCTATAAGTTCAAGCGAAGCAGGATGCTGAAAATTTCTGCTTTTTTTCTTTCCCGGTATATTGAAATTATATTGTTGATATCTTTTCGGCATATAATTTTTCGTGTGCCTTTTTCAACATATTCACCGGCATTCATGTACAAAATATCTTCCGGGTTTCCAGATGTTTTTCTCGCACTTCTTACAAACTGGCAGATCACATATTTGCAACTAACGCTTAACACGTCATGTAGATTAGTGTTAAAAATTCAGTTTGTAAAATAGTTGCAAAGATAACTTTTATGCAGTAAGTTCTACCACTTACCAGGCTTGTCTGACAAAAAACGGGAGATTTTATTTCCATTTATAAGATGTCTAATTGCTTTGCTTCAATCTTAAAAGAATAATAAAATAACACGCATGTTTCTGTCAGGTATAGGTAATTTTACCGTCAATACAACTTGTCATCTAAATACCTGATTGCTACTATGCATAATACTGTTAACGAACCATTTTCAAATCTAACAAAATGGGTAGTATTGATAGGACTTTTTTGTGTTTCCTTTGGGTTAATGGCCGCTGTGCCCATTCAAAAAAATAATACTGAAGCCATGCCCGATACTGCATTGATTAAGCTGTCAGAACAGTTGCTGTATAGTGTTAAAACAGAAGAACCAACAATTATGTTGGAAAAGGAACTGGCAACCATTGAAATGGAAAGATTGATAAATGGGTTGAATGATGATGATGCCATTAAAACATTCTGGATAAATATATACAATGCGTGGTTTCAGATTTTAGCCACCCGGGAGAAAAAGAAGAAGCCTGGAATATTTACCGGTAAATTAATACCCATTGCCGGCATCAAATTTAGTTTGGATGATATTGAACACGGTATCTTAAGGAAGTACCGCTGGAAATTAAGCAAAGGATATTTACCAAAACTCTTTCCTGGTAAGCTTATTAAGCAACTGGCAGTTGCTGCAATTGATTATCGTATACATTTTGCATTGAACTGCGGGGCGAAAAGCTGCCCGCCCATTGCTTTTTACACCTATGAAAATATTAATACACAATTAGACATTGCTGCAAAATCGTTCCTACATTCAGAAACAACATTTGATGATGCTAAAAAGCAAGTGAGGGTTACAAAAATAATGAGTTGGTTTATTGCCGACTTTGGTGGCAAAAAAGGGATACGAAAAATTCTTCAAGAAAAGCTACAAAAGGATGTGGATGGTTATTACATAAAATTTAAGCCGTATGACTGGGCTGCTGAACTGGCTAAATTTGAAGAGTAGAAAATAGTACCAAAACAAAAAAATTTATGTCTTCTACTATAAGCATTATCATTCCCGTAAAAAATGAAGCCGCAGAATTACCGGTATTGCTCCACTACCTCAACGCTATTCCTGGTAAAGCGCATATTGCGGAAATAATTGTGAGTGATGGAAAGAGTACAGATGATACGGTGCAAATTGCAAATTTGTATGGCGCAAAAGTTGTACTAAGTGAACAGGCTGGGAGAGGAAGACAAATGAATGCTGGCGCAAAAAGTGCCACTGGAAATATTCTCTATTTTCTTCATGCCGATTCAATACCGCCGACAGGGTTTGTTGAAGATATTTTGGATAGTATAAATGCCGGCAATGTTGCAGGTTGTTATCGGTTGCGATTTGATGATGATCATTGGTTTTTAAAGGCCAATGCATGGTTTACACGCTTTAATGTAAATGCCGTTCGTTTTGGCGACCAGAGTTTATTTGTAAATAAATCAGTTTTTGAAACCATCGGCTGTTTTAGGGAAGATTTAATTATTATGGAAGACCAGGAAATTATTCACCGCATTCGTGCGCAAGGAAGGTTTGCAGTGATTGCAGATTATGTAACCACCTCTGCCCGTAAATACAGGGTGAATGGCATTTACAGAATGCAGGGGATTTTTTTCTACATCTATTTTGCGTATGTGTTGGGTGCTTCGCAGCAAAAGCTGGTGAGTATTTATAAAAAACTTATCAGGTCATCATGAGGAGTTTCTAAAAGGTGATTAAATATGGAAGCATGAAAGAAATGAAGTACGATATTATTGTGATAGGCGCAGGATCTGGCGGCCTGAGCGTTTCACTTTTTATGGCAAAGGTTGGCCTTAAAACGCTGTTGATTGATAGAAGCGATGAACACATTGGCGGCGATTGCCTGAATGACGGATGTGTGCCCAGTAAAGCCCTGATACATGTATCACGGTTAATGCACCAGGCAAAACAAGGAGAACTTTTTGGTTATACCATTTCCGGCAAGCCTGATTTTAATAAAGCCATTGAATACGTGTTGTCGAAACAAGCCATCATACGCAGGCATGAAAATGCAGATTATTTTAGAAAGGAAGGGCTGGCGGTAGTTTTAGGAACAGCTCATTTTATTTCAACCTCCGCCATCAAAGTGGGAGATGAAATATATACTGCAAAAAAAATAGTACTGGCCACCGGCTCACGCCCTGCAGCTTTACATGTTCCTGGAATTGAAAAAGTACGACAGTTCAATAATGAAAATATTTTTGAGCTTAACGATATGCCGGAAAGAATGCTGGTTGTTGGTGGCGGCCCTATCGGTATTGAAATTGGTCAGGCCCTCAATCGCTTAGGCATTGAGGTTACCATCGTTCACCGGGGCGAAAATATTCTTCCCCATGATGCAACCGAAATGGGTAGCATTCTAATGAAACAATTAAAAGCAGAAGGCATTACTTTTCATTTAAATGCTGAAGTAAAAGAATTTACCAGTGCCACTGAGGCCATCATTCAACAAAAAGATGGAAACAATTTTAAACAAAGTTTTGATGCAATCTTTGTTGCCGTAGGAAGGGAAATTACCGTAAAAGGTTTAGGACTTGAACAGGCAGGGATACAAATAAAGGAGGAAAAAATTGTAGTAAATCAATATTTACAAACTACCAACAAACACGTGTATACCTGCGGTGATGCTTCAGGATCGTTGATGTTTTCCCACGCTGCTGAACAACAAGCAAGGTTGTTGCTGAATAATTTCTTTTCTCCATTTAAAAAGAAATTAAACAACGATTACATGTCGTGGGTAACATTTACCAGTCCGGAAGTAGCCACATTTGGATTGAGTGAAGCTGCATTATTGAAAAGAAATATTTCCTTTGAAAAGCTGGCGATGAACTTTGAAGACGATGACCGGGCCGTGGTTGACAGTTATCAATATGGCAAATTAGTGTTGTACACCAGCAAAGGCGGATTATTTAAAAAAGAAAAAATATTGGGTGGAAGTATGATTGCACCCAATGCCGGCGAGTTGGTACAGGAATTAATTCTTGCCACGACAAAGGGTCTTGGGATAAATGATATTTTCAATAAAATTTACCCGTATCCGGTTGCCTCAAGGATTAATCAAATGATCATTGTAAAACATAAAGAGAAGCAGTTAACTGGCACTATAAAAAAATTATTGAAATTCCTTTACCGGTTTGTATAAGATTATAAACTAAAAAATAACAGTATGGAATGGTGGGAAATTTTTAAAGAATGGTTTTTAAGCCTTGGTACAAAGTATGGCGTTAATCCATACATATTTGGCGGCATTTATATTGGGGCCATCCCGCTATTTTTTCTTTGCCTGGGCTGGACGGTGAAAAGTATACGCAACAAAAAACCTTTTGTAATTCCTGTATTGCTAACAGGGTTATGTTTTATATCCGCCTATCTGTACCTGATTATTGTTGGCAAAAACATTCCAGTTTGGGTTTATATTTTTATAGCGGCAATGGTTGCCTATGGTGTGTATTCAACGATTAAAAAAATAAAGGACAAATCCAAGGTAGGTTAACTATACTGCTCAAGGGATAAATTACTGAGTTGGTATTTTGCTCCTCATTGATAAAATGTATTACGATATCAATCGCATTGGCGTCAAGCTAATTTTTTAATTAAATAGCTACAACATATAGCTGGAAAAGGTTTAAAGGGTTTTCAGTATTAATATTTTTACGCCAGCGGCGTAACCTGTTTGTAGAAAAGTACAACATAAACCGCATTTGCCCCAGCGGGGCAACCTTGCGTATTTATACATTTCTTAAATTAACAGGCTGCGCCGCTGGCGCAGGTTTTTATTTACGGATTTGCGAAGCTACAAACAGGTTGCGCCGCTGGCGTAAATATAGTTGCATAATTTTTTTCAACGTTAATTTTATGTAGAAAAAGGAGGGATAATATCCATAGCTTGACGCATATACGATATCAAACGGGATAATAATCAATCCTTTTACCAAAAAGGATTAATAACAAAATCATATTTGCCAATGAAGCTAAATCCGATAGCTATCGAATGAAAAAACTCTGCCTGGTTCATAAAAAAAATTGTTCACTAATTTATCCCTTGTTCACGATTATCTCCCCATAATAAATTCCGGGAGGATCTTTTTAATCCTGTTTTTTCCAACTTCGGATTTTGGTAAATGGAAGTTTTAATAAAAACCCAATCGTCATTTCTTCGGGCTTATTGTAGGCGGGAACACCAATAATTACTTCTTCGTTAAGATCTTTGAGACTGACAGTTTGATGTAACCTGTCCCAAAAGGAAAATATTACGGAGTAGTTGGAATCTGTTTCTTGTTTTACCACCGAATGATGAATGCCATGCATTCTT
>JBBQKO010000008.1:0-39101 GCA_038327005.1 Chitinophagales bacterium
TGCAGAAACAGATTTAGCGAGATTGAGTGGTAAAACTGACAAAGAATATGGTGACAACATTTTAAAAGTTACCGATGCTGCAGGAAAAGCTCTTACCCATACCATCAATAAAACAATGATGCGCATTGACTTACCTGTTACTTTAAAACCAGGTCAGCAATTCATTTTAAAAATAGAATGGAATTATAATATCGCCGACCGTATGAAATATGGAGGTCGTGGAGGTTATGAAAATTTTCCGGAAGATGGCAATGATATTTACACTATGACGCAATGGTACCCACGTCTTTGTGTGTACAGCGATTTTCAGGGATGGCAGAATCACCAGTTTGCCGGAAGCGGCGAATTTGCATTGACCTTTGGCAATTTCAAAGTCGCTATGACGGTGCCTTCGGATCATGTTGTGTTATCGACTGGTGAAGGACAAAATTTCCAGCAAGTTTTAACTCCTGCTCAATTTGCCCGCTGGCAAAAAGCGCAAACCGCTAGGGATGTAACTGAAATTGTTACCCTGGCAGAAGCAACAGCACGAGAAAAACAAAAATCAATCAAAAAGAGTACGTGGATATTTAAGGCAGAAATGGTCCGTGACTTTGCATGGGGTAGCAGCCGCAAATTTGTGTGGGATGCTATGCCGGTAAAAGTAGAAGGCAAGAAAGTAATGTGCATGAGCGGATACGGTAAAGAAGCGTATAACCTTTACCGGAAGTATAGCACAAAGGCTGTGGCACACACCATCCAGACTTATTCAAAATTCACGATTCCTTACCCTTACCCGGTAGCTCAAAGTTTGGAGGCAGCCAACGGGATGGAATACCCGATGATTTGCTTTAATTATGGCAGATGCGAAAAAGATGGCACGTACAGCGAGGGCACAAAAAATGGTATGCTGGGTGTAGTAATACACGAAGTAGGCCACAATTTTTTTCCGATGATCATCAACAGTGATGAAAGACAATGGTCGTGGATGGATGAAGGATTGAATTCATTCTGCGAATATTTAACCGAAGAACTTTGGGATAATAAATTTCCGGTTGGAAAAGGTCCTGCATATAAAATTGTAGACTACATGAAACTGCCCAAAGATCAGTTGGAGCCTATCATGACCAATAGCGAAAACATCATCCAGTTTGGACCAAATGCTTACAGCAAACCATCTACGGGTCTAAACATTTTAAGAGAAACCATTGTAGGCAGAGATTTATTTGATTATGCATTTAAAGAATATGCAAGACGCTGGGCTTTTAAACATCCCACTCCGGCAGACTTGTTCAGAACCATGGAAGATGCCAGTGGTGAAGATTTGGATTGGTTTTGGAGGGGTTGGTTTTATGGTACAGAGCCTTGCGATATTTCTTTAGATACCGTTAAATGGGCGAACCTTAGTTTGGAAAATACACCTGCGAGGTCGGGTAGCAATTCATACACCCAAAATGTACCAAAACCGATTCTGAATACATTTGATGATATCTCAAAAATCAGGAACCGGGAAGACAAGAAAATCACTTTCGCTACAGATGCAGACACTACATTGAGAGACTTTTACTGGAGATATGACAGAGACCTTGCAAAGGTTGACAACACGCCAGTTGAAGTTAAAGTACAGGCTCCCGCAATCGATACACTCACGAACGAAGAGAAAATTTCAATAGCTGGAAATAAAAATATGTATGAACTAACGTTTAGTAATAAAGGCGGTTTAGTAATGCCCATTATTATTGAGTGGACATTCAAAGATGGCTCTAAAGAAATTGACAGAATACCTGTTCAGATCTGGAGGAAGAATGAGAATAAAGTAGTGAAAACATTCCTGAAAGAAAAAGAAGTAGCTTCCGTTCAATTGGATCCATTGAGAGAAACAGCCGATATCAATGAAAAAAATAACACATGGCCTTCGGTAGAAACGCCCGGTAAATTTCAGTTGTTCAAATCAGGTGGTGGAAGAGGAAGAGGCGGTGCAACAGGCAATGTGAACCCAATGCAGAAAGAAATGAAATAAACAGTTTTTATACATCAAAGCCGCTCCAATTGGATCGGCTTTTTTTATTGCAAATATTAACAACAACCTTTTTATACATAAAGTAATTTTTGTTTGAAAGCTACTCCCCTAATCGTTTCATGAGCCTGCTTGAAAGGATTATAGCCGTATTACGCTCCATATCAATTTGAGCTTTATCCTGCACTTCTAAAGACAAAAAAATATACATAAAGTCTGCAAACCAATAGATATAGATTCAAAAAATGCTCTCTTGCTGGTGTTATAAAAAAATGGCAGCAACTAAAAGCTGCCACCAGTTGATATTCATTAAAATTTATCCTCAACTCTCTTCTTGATTGAAACAGCTACTTACTAAAAATGCCCAATGATACTAAGTACTTATACCGAAGCAACAACTAAATTGATGAGTCAACAACCTACAATCCTGTCTGCCCATCTCTTTCCAATTTCTTCCGCTTCTTCTGACTATACTTTTTTTCATACTCTAATATTTCTTTTGTTTTTACTTTTTCTTTGGGCGTTTCTTCCAGCTTTTTTGTAACCAATACCGTTGCGTTGCTCTCTCCATTCTTTAGCAAACGGCCACGGTCATATTTTTCAAATTTGCTTACCCTGCCACCAGATTCGTAGTATTTCCATTCGCCATGTGGCACACTGTATTGCTCTGCCTTCACTATCTTATAACTCAGTATTTCATTGCTGCCGGTTCCATAAACCGGGATGGTATCGTAAGGTGCATCCGGGTTATATCCACGCCATTCTTCCTGGCGTTGCACATCGCCCAAAAAAGTAAAATATTCCTGTAAACCATCTTTTCCACCAAAGCGATAATTTTCTATCGCTATAATGTCACCGGTTGTGTTATACCTGCGCCAGGTGCCATCTTTCTTATCATTTTTATAAAATCCTTCTTCTTCATAACCTGGCTCTCCACGCAGTTCCGCTACACTCGTTACCCATTTACCCTGCTTCAAACCCTTTTTATCAATAGCATTTAACGTGTCGCCTTTGGGAGATAAGGAGTATTCTTTATACTGCGCTGAGCCATTCATCACAAAGAAAAATAACAGCACTGTAATTAAACTCAATTGCCTTATTTTTAAAGATTGATTTTCCATACTTAAATTTTAATGAATGAAATTCCTAAACAAATTTACCCTTTCTTTTACAATCGTTTTGCTAAGCGGATTTTTTTTAACAACTGGCGCACAAATCAAGCCAACAGGGGCTACTGAAAGACTAAACGGTTTACAAAAAAGAAAATTGCTGGAAAACAATTCTCTTTTAAAGGATATTACTTACCGCAATATTGGCCCTACCCAAATGAATGGCCGGATAATAGACATTGAAGTGAACCCAACTGATGCCACCGAATTTTATGCTGCTTATGCAAGTGGAGGGCTTTGGCACACGGTCAATAACGGGCTAAGCTTTTCCCCCATTTTTGAGAAAGAAGATGCCTATTCCATTGGGGATATCGCTGTAAATTGGTTGCCATCTACACCCGGCACGGCAAGAATTATTTGGGTTGGAACCGGCGAAGTTAACAGCAGCAGAAGCAGCTACAGTGGCACCGGCGTTTTTAAATCAACCAATAACGGTAAAAGCTGGGAGTATATGGGCTTACCGGAAAGCCATCATATTGGCGAAATCATTTTGCATCCTAAAAACGACAACATTGCCTGGGTTGCAGCACTTGGTCATTTATATTCACCCAATAAAGACCGGGGTGTTTACAAAACATCGGATGGCGGAAAAACATGGCAGCAAACATTGCAAATCAATGAAAATACCGGGGCCGTTGAAATGGACATCAACCTTCAAAACCCGGATGAGTTGTACGCTTGTACCTGGTACCGCACCCGCAAAGCATGGGATTTTGAGCCAACTGGTAAATCAAGTGGAATTTACAAAAGCATTGATGGCGGCGATAACTGGAAGCTGATCACAACTCTAGGTAGTGGATTTCCAACGGGCGACAGTATTGGAAGAATTGGAGTAGCTGTTTTTCAAAAAAATCCACAAATTGTTTATGCTGTGGTAGATAACAATTATGCCAAGCCCGATACGGCTGCAAAAAAAACGGATACTGCAAAATACACCCTGGATGATTTTAAACAAATATCAAAAGAAAACTTTGCTAAACTGGATAACAAAAAACTGGATAGTTTTTTAACGGACAATAAATTTCCTAAAAAAAATACGGTGGCAGAAATTAAGACCTTGATTGCAACAGACAAACTGAAACCGACTGCCATTTATGATTGGTTGATTGCAGACGATGGATTTCAAAACGCTGGAATATACGGTTGCGAAATTTACAGAAGTGATAATGCCGGACAAAGCTGGCGGAAAGTGAATATAAAAGACATAGATGTATTTAGCAGCTACGGTTATTATTTTGGAAAAATATATGTGTCGCCTGTTGATGAAAATAAAGTAATCACATTTGGAACAAGCATCATTTTAAGTACAGATGGCGGTAAAAGCTTTACAGAAGTAGATAAAGACAATACGCACGGCGACTGGCATTCGTGCTGGATTGATCCTAAAAAAGACAATCATTGGATTGCAGGAAATGATGGCGGATGCAATATTACCTACGATAATGGCACCAGATGGTTTAAAGCCACCAGTGTTCCTGCAGGCCAGTTTTATGGCATTACCACAGATAATGCAAAACCTTACAATGTGTACGGCGGGTTGCAAGACAATGGCACCTGGATGGGCTCTTCAAAAACCGGCAACTACAACCAGGAATTTTCTTATGCCGCAGCAAGTAAAGATCCTAACCCGGAAGAATATGAATGGAAACCCATTGGCGGCGGAGATGGCATGCAAGTGCAGGTAGATACCAGAGATAATAAAACTTCTTATGCAGGTTTTCAGTTTGGCTATTATCGCAGAAGAAGTACAGATGGTGGAAAATCCTTGCCGATACATCCCATGCACGAATTGGGGGAGGCCAAGTTGCGATACAATTGGCAAACGCCCATTCTGCTAAGTAAACACAACCAGGATATATTTTATTATGGGTCCAACAAACTGCACCGTAGTTTAAATAAAGCAGAAGACCTGGTTGCAATAACCGATGATTTAACCAAGGGAAAAAAAGTTGGAAAGATACCCTATGGTACCATTACCACCATTACTGAATCGCCTCTCAAATTTGGCGTATTGTACGTTGGAACAGATGATGGAAATATTCAAATAAGCAAAGATGGCGGCTACACTTGGACTTTAGTCAACAAAGGTCTGCCTGCAAACTTATGGGTAAGCCGTGTGGTAGCTTCCAGGCACAAAGAAGGCCGGATTTACGCCACTTTAAACGGATACCGATATGATAATTTTACTGCATGGATATATATAAGTGAAGACTTTGGCAGCACCTGGAAACAGTTGGGGACCGATTTGCCTGCCGAACCTTTGAATGTTTTAACAGAAGATGTGAAAAAGGAAAACATCTTATTTGCAGGCAGTGATAATGGATTGTACACCTCCTTTGATATGGGCAAAAGCTTCATGAGCATGAGCCATCAATTACCACGGGTACCCATACACGATATCGTAATTCAGGAAAGAGAAAGCGAACTTGTTGTGGGCACACATGGCCGCAGTATTTACATCACTAAATTAGATTCAGTTTACAAAGCCTACGATGAAATGCTAAAGTCGCAACAAATGAAAACGGCCTTGCGCACTTTTGACCCCAAGCAAATGAATGCAGGTGAATCAGCCATTGATTGTCCTCCTTTGAAACCTGTGAAGCATAAAAAGCAGCAAGTAATCGTAAGGAATTAATTGAACTTTTAAAAAATATATAAAGCCGTTTCGAAATTCCGGAACGGCTTTTTTAGAGGTGTAAATTTTATCTTCTGCGGATTACAATTTACAGGCAGGAGGCGAAAAATTGAAGCAGTTAAATTTTTTGATGATAAGATTTGAATGCTTCAATTATGATGAAGGCTGCTACTTACCAAGATAACATCGGTAATATCTATTTTTGCAGTATGACCATCACGCAATTGGAGTATATCATCGCTGTAGATACCTACCGGCATTTTGCAACTGCTGCAGCACAATGTTTTGTTACCCAGCCTACTTTAAGCATGCAGATACAAAAGCTGGAAAAAGACCTCGGTAATAAGATATTTGATCGCAGCAAACAACCGGTAGTGCCAACAGACATTGGGGAAGAAATTATATTACAGGCCAGGAAAATTTTACATGAAGTAAAAATGATCCATCAACTAATCCGGGATAAAGAGGGCGTATTAAAAGGAGAGTTAAGAATTGGTATTATCCCTACCCTTGCTCCGTATTTGTTACCCCTGTTTTTGCAATCATTCTTAACCAAATACTCCGAGATAAAAATACGGGTGAAGGAAATGACAACAGACCTGATTATTGAAAAACTGAAATCCAGCAAAATAGACGTCGGCTTATTGATCACCCCTTTGCAGGATAATAGCATCACAGAATACCCCTTATTTTACGAAGAGCTGGTAGCGTACGTTTCAAAGAAAAATGCGGCCTTTAAAAAAACTTATTTACTGGCAGATGATATTGACCTTAAAGATTTATGGATGCTGGAAGAAGGCCATTGCTTCCGGTCACAAATTATAAACCTTTGCGAATTAAAAAAACAAACCAAAGAGCAAAGTCATTTTGAATATGAAGCAGGTAGTATTGAAACACTTAGAAAAATGGTAGAAATGAATGATGGAATCACCATTTTACCAGAACTGGCTACACTTGACTTTTCAGTAAAGCAACTCAACATGGTTCGACATTTTAAGACACCCGCCCCGGTGAGAGAGGTAAGTTTGGTTACCCACAGAAATTATGTAAAGAAGAAACTGGTAGACGTGTTAAAAGAAGAAATTATACACACTCTTCCTACAAAAGTTACTCTTAATAAAAAGAGCAATATCATAAAAATATAGGTGCACCTGTTTCGGTATCCCAAACAAATATTCTATATCGGTGTTAATATGAATATTTAATCAAACAAAATTCAATTGATTTTCAAACAAAACAATTATGGCAGTAGCTATTGGACAGGAAGCTCCCGGTTTTTCGTTATTTGACAGCGATAAAAACAATGTAAATCTCAGCGATTTTAAAGGTAAAAATGTATTGGTTTTATTTTTCCCGTTGGCCTTTACGGGTGTATGCACAAAGGAATTGTGTATTATCAGAGATAATATATCCGTTTATAACAATACCAATGCCCAGGTGCTGGGCATTTCAGTAGATTCTTTGTTTGTACTGGATAAATTTAAAAAGGAGCAAAATTTGAATTTCCCACTATTAAGCGATTTTAATAAAACGGCAGCGACAGCATTTGATGTGCTGTATGAAACATTTCCGGCATTTGAAATGCAGGGCGTAAGCAAAAGGGCGGCTTTTGTAATTGATAAAAAAGGTGTATTGCAATATGCTGAAACCTGCGCCACCCCGGGTAATTTACCGGATTTTGAGGCAATTCAAAAAGCATTGAACAGCCTGGGCTAACTATTAAATGGAAACATGCCAGCCATTAAATATAACAACGCTCGCATGTTTCTTTTAGTTTTTCTTCAAAAGAATGGAGTAAAACTGAACATTTGCTTGTCCATTCAAATAAATATCTGATTATTACGTTACGGTTAACGGTGTGGCAGTTTTAAAATAATTCACTACTTTTACTTTACTGAAAAAGTTAATAACTATATTAATATTATTATTTGGAATAACATTTACATCTTTTGCTCAAAATAAACAGGCTTCCACAGAGGAAGCTAAAGCAAAAATCGTAAAATTTTTTCCAAATCCAGCCACTTCGAATATCAATTTCGAGTTGAAGCAAGGCTATGATAAATCATATTCTTTGCAGGTTTTCAATTTTATGGGAAGAAAAGTGTATGAGTTATTCCCTACAAGTCAACGTATCAATCTTTCTTTAACCGGATTTTATCGTGGTGTGTACATTTTCCAGTTAAGAGATAAGTCCGGCAAAATAATAGATTCCGGAAGATTCCAGGTGGTGCACTAATGATGAAATGTTTCTTCGAACCATTCCATGGTTTTAAAAAAACGCCCTTCAATCTTCTTCATCAAAATACTTTGTGTTACCAATTCTTTGCTAGTCCTTTTTACAATACCTGCACAATCAAAAACTTCAAATATTGGGTATTTTCTTGTTCTCTGATAATGGGGTGATCGGCAGATTGGGTATTAAAAACTACTTGTCGGATTTTCCGCTTTGCATCCCTTGCAGCCGTTGAAATAATATCAGCAAATTGTTCGGGTTTTACCAAATTGGTGCAACTGGAGGTGACTAAAAATCCACCAGGCTTTACAAGCTTGATACCTCTTAAATTAATCTCTTTATACCCTGCAACAGCCTTGTCGATGCTGCTTCTGCTTTTGGTAAACGAAGGAGGGTCAAGCATTACAACATCCCATTGCTTTCCTTCTTTCGTCCATTCTTTCAATACGTCAAATGCATTAACACATTGAAAATTACAGGTATCTTCCACCCCATTGAGCAATGCATTTTTATTACACATATCAATTGCCGACTGCGAAATATCTAGTCCCAAAACTGATTTAGCGCCATACATCGCTGCACTAATTTCGAAAGATCCGGTATAACAAAAGGCGCCCAATACATCGGCACCTTTTACAATTTGCCGGATGGCTCTTCTATTATCCTGCTGGTCTAAAAAGAAGCCTGTCTTTTGACCGTTGGCAATATCTACATTAAACTTTACTCCATTTTCATTGATAATAATATTGGTATCAAACTCATCAGAAAGAAATCCTTTCTTTTGTTCCATGCCTTCCAGCTCTCTTACCGGCACATCATTGCGTTCATAAATACCCTTTGGAGAAAAAATCTGCTCCAAAGCTTTTACAATAGATGGCTTCCAAACATCAATGCCAAGTGCCAAAGTCTGAATAACAAAATAATCATTGAATTTATCGATGATCAATTGAGGGATCTCATCGGCCTCACCAAAGATGAGGCGGCAATTTTCCACATATCCTAATTTTTGACGATAGGCCCAGGCCTGATGAATCCGCTTCAAAAAAAACTGGTCATCAATCACTTCATCTTTGTCCCGGGTAAGCAACCTTACCATGATCTGCGATTGAGGATTTACATATCCCTTTCCTATAAACTTTTTTTCGTGGGTAAAAAGATTTACAATTTCGCCCGCTTTTGCTGCGGCATCCATGGCTTTACCCCGGTTTATTTCATTTGCAAAAACCCAGGGATGGCCGCCTTCTACCCTGTTGCTGACATTTTTATTGAGAAAAAGACTTTTCATGCGGCAAAGGTAACAAATGCAGAAAGCTGTCAGACAGTTTGAAAGTTTAAACCCGGATTATCTTCAAAAATTGTCAATTTGGCTGCAAAACAAGGCTTGGCAAAATGTTTGACAATCGTACATTTGCAAACTATTTTACCCTGTTTATAGAAAATCAATAAACGGTTAAAAGATATAATACTTTTATTATGGAACAAAAAGCAAAAGCTACAGCCGAAGACCAGGCGCTGGTAGAACAAATTCAAGAAATGCCTGACATGGACATCAATGCCGATGCTGATATTCCAGGTAATACCCATTTAAGTAACCCGGATGCAGAAAATGGGTTGGAAAAAATCCAGTTAGAATTAGAGGAACAAAAAGATAAGTACATTCGTTTGTTCGCCGAATTTGATAACTTCAAAAGACGCAATGCCAAAGAAAGAATGGAGTTGATACAAACAGCCGGCAGAGAGGTGATTACTTCTTTACTAGACGTATTGGATGATTGTGACCGTGCTGAAAAACAACTGCAAACAAGTGAGGATTTGCAACAAATTAAAGAAGGCGTTCAACTTGTATTTGGTAAGCTTAGAAATACCCTGCAATCGAAAGGGCTTAAATCAATGGAAAGCATCAACACCGGTTTTGATGTAGAAAAGCATGAAGCAATCACTGAAATACCAGCTCCTACAGCCGCTTTAATTGGCAAAGTGATGGATGAAGTTCAAAAAGGATACTACCTGAATGATAAAATTATACGCTTTGCAAAAGTAGTGGTAGGAAAATAATCAGACAATTGGCTAATATGCTAATGCGCTCAAGTGGAATAATCTAATTCCTCAACACTGCACATTAGCATTTTATCGTAATAGCACATCAGCATATTTTTAGTAGCACATATTATGAAGAAAGATTTTTATGAAATACTGGGCGTAGCAAAATCATCCACGCAGGATGAGATTAAGAAGGCATATCGCAAAGTTGCCATGCAATTTCATCCAGACCGCAACCCCGGTGACAAAGCTTCGGAAGAAAAATTTAAAGAGGCGGCCGAAGCGTATGAGATATTAAGTGATACCGATAAAAGGGCACAGTATGATCGTTTTGGTCACCAGGCATTTAGCCAGGGACGTGGAGGTGGTGGTGGATTTAGTGGTGCCGGTATGAATATGGATGACATCTTTAGCCAGTTCGGTGATATTTTTGGAGAAGAAAGTCCGTTTGGAAGTTTCTTTGGAGGAGGCAACGGACGTCGCTCTTCTGGTGGCCGTGCTCGGGGCGTAAGAGGCAGCAATCTTCGCATTAAGATAAAACTTAATTACGAAGAGATGGCCAAAGGGGTTTCAAAGACTGTAAAAGTAAAAAAACATGTAACCTGCGCTACCTGCACAGGAAGTGGGGCCAAAGATAAAAACAGCATTCAAACCTGTGGAACCTGCGGTGGCAGTGGTCAGGTAAGAAGAGTTCAGAATACATTTCTAGGACAGATGCAAACCGTTACTACCTGCCCTACCTGTAACGGTGAAGGTAGTACGATTGCGAATAAATGTACAGCCTGTAAAGGTGAAGGCAGGGTTTATGGAGAAGAAACCGTAACCATCGAAATACCGGCAGGTGTGCAGGAAGGGATGCAGTTGAGCATGAACGGAAAAGGCAACGCAGGAGAAAGAGGTGGCGCCAATGGTGATCTGATCATATTGATAGAAGAAGAAGCACACGCTGAATTACACCGGGATGGCTTAAATGTTGCTTTTGATTTACACATCTCTTTTCCGGATGCGGTGTTTGGAACTAACGTGGAAGTACCTACCATTGATGGGAAGGCGAAAATCAAAATTCCACCTGGAACTCAAAGTGGTAAAATATTCCGCTTGAAAGGAAAAGGCTTTCCGGCAGTAAACAGTTATGAAAAAGGCGACCAGTTAATTCATGTGAATATCTGGACTCCACAGCACGTAAATGCTGATGAAAAAGCGATGCTGGATAAAATGCAGGAGAGTGTAAACTTTCAACCAAAACCTGAGAAAGGCGATAAATCATTCTTTGACAAAGTAAGAGAGATGTTTGCCTAATACCACCTGTTCTTTTTCTTTTTTGGATAAACTTTTTTAGCGATTGTGATTAACTTGGTAAATTCAGTTTGAAGGTAATCGCCGGGGTTATATGCTTTTAATGCAATTGCTTCAATTTCATTCCAATCGCTGTTTAACAGATATTTTGATTGCCTGAGTTTCATACCAAACATGGCAATAGCTGCGGCCATTTGATAATCTTTATCAAGCATATCAAATGGCTGGTAATTATTCGGGCAATCAAATTTCATCTCCTTTTGAATTTTACTATTATTATTGAGCAAATAATTTAATGAAATCCTGGCAAGGGGGTGATGCATCAACGTAACCGAATCAGACACTTCAACTGTTTGTGGCACTACTTCAAAGATCGCCATCACGCTATTTCCGCTGCCGATTTCACCTCCATTTAAATCACCGGTTGTATCCGCTATTACATCTCTTTTGTTATCAAAACCAAGTAACCGGTATTGCTTAATTACTTCCTTATTAAAATTCACATTCAGTAAAACGTCATCTGCCACAGCAAAAAAAGTTTGGGTCACTTCTTTTACCAACACTTTCTCCGCTTCACGAATATCATCCAGATAGGCATAATTACCATTTCCTCTTTTTGCAAGCGTTTCCAGTTTTGAATCTTTAAAATTCCCCATACCCACACCAAGACAGGTAAGGTACACACCCGACTGGCGCTCAAATGTAATCAATTCTTCCAGCGCCTTTTCAGTAGTTTCACCAACATTAAAATCACCATCGGTTGCCAATATTACCCTGTTATTGCCACCTTTTATAAAAGAGCTGTTTGCAACATTGTAGGCCAGTTTAATAGCCGACTCACCCGGTGTATCTCCCTGGGCAGTTAACTCCTCAATTGATTTAATAATTTTTTGTTTCTCTTCACCGCTGGTTGGTTGAAGCCAAACGGCTACTGCCCCTCCGTAAATAACGATGGAAACGGTATCAACGGCACGAAGGTTTTTAACCATCATTTGAAAGGCTGCTTTTACCAGCGGCAATCGGTTAGGCATATCCATACTACCCGATGCATCTATTAAAAAAACAAGATTACTCGGTGGCACTTTATCCAAATCAAGCTTGCGGGCATTGATATTTAAAAACAGTAGTTTACTTTTCTCATTCCAGGGGCAGTCTGAAAACTGCGATTCTATTTTAAATTCATCCTTTGGTTCAGGCTCTTTGTAATGAAGATTAAAATAATTCAACAACTCTTCAATGCGCACGGCATCGGGCGGCACCGTACTATTCATGTGAAGAAAGCGCCGGATATTACTGTAAGAGGCTTTGTTGACATTGAGCGAAAAAGCTGTATTTGGAAATTTCATCGCATTAACTTCCTCATTTTCTACCAACGAAAAATATGATTCATCACTTACAAACCAACTGTATTTCTGAGATTGAGTTTGGTCCTTTGTGATAGAAATTAAATTTTTGCGGTACTTACTGGCGTTTGAAGACAGTGGCTTCATTGTGACCGTTTGGTAGGCATCTGCTTTTACAGGAATTGTTTTGTTTTCATAACCATCAAAAATTAAAGTAAGAGAATCGGACAATAGCCGGGTACTGATACCAAATCCCCCAGACGATCCTGTATAATAAACCATCCGGTTTGAGTGGAGTAATAACTTAACATTTTGAAGAGCAATATTTTTCTCATTCAGGATTTCGCCGCGGAGGTAATATTGAGCACTAGCTGAAAGAAGAAGGCAGCAGGTTAAGGTATATGCAATAAGTTTTTTCAACTGGCTATAAGTTAAATCAAATAGAACTTTTAATTATTAAAATATATACCAAATTGGTATTTACAACTCATCTTCTACCAACTGGTATATCTCCGCAAGGTTTCTGCCCAAACCATCAAAGTCGAGCCCAAAGCCCAACAAGAATTTATCTGGAACACTAAACCCCAAATAATCGATCACCAATGGGTATTTCAATGCGGCTGGCTTGTGCAATAAAGCGGCAATTTTTAAAGATGCCGGTTGTTGGTTAAATAATTGTGGCAAAAACTGGTTAAGCGTATTACCTGTATCCACAATATCTTCAATGATGATTACATGTCTGCCAACCAAAGGCTCGTCAAGACCAATGGAAGTGATCACGTTACCAGTTGAGCTGGTTCCTTTATAAGATGCCAGCTTTATAAAACATATTTCTGCATCAATCGTGACTTCTTTAAAAAGGTCAGATGCAAACATAAATGAACCATTCAATATAGCTATAAACAAAGGGCGCTTACCTGCATAGTCCGTATTGATTTGAGCAGCTACTGCAGCAATGCGGGAATGTATATCGGCTGCACTGATGTATGGTTGAAATTGTCTATCATTCACTTTTATCACTGACATAAACGATTGGGTTGCTGGTTTATTGTTAACTATTGTTATTGATTGTGCTGTACTTGTACTGTATCAGAATTATTTGCAACATAGAATTGCCCTGCACAATGGAATGAATACCTATTTACTTACAATTAATTGTTGGCCGATTTTTAAGTCGTCGGAGGTTAAATTATTCCACTCTTTTATTTGTTGAACCGTTACTCCATTTTTTTTTGCTACAGTGTACAATCCTTCCTTTGGTTTTACTTCATATAACACCACTTTAGATACAGCCGCATTATCCTGAATCAATTTTGCCTGGTCCGACTGTGCAACGGCTTTCAAATATAGTTTTGTTCCCGGCTTTACGTCGCCATCTGCTTCTAGTTGATTGTAGCCGAGCAGGCTTTCCAATTGTAGCCCGTTTTGCTGCGCCACATCGTACAATGTCGATTGCTGGCTAACAATCACAAAATCCTTTTCACCCTTTTTTGATTTCCTTTGCAGGAATATTAATTGATCTTCCTCCAATATACCATCTACTTCCAGTTCATTGATGTCTAACAGTTTTTTTAGGTTGATATTATGACGGGTTGCGATTGCGAGTAGTGAGGTGCCCTTTTTAGCATAGATACATTTGCTGCCATTAATAGAAAAAATGGTTGAAGCATCTGGAGAAGTTTCTGTTATTGCATTCGCATTTGCATCGGCAACTTTTGATGGATCATTTTGCACCTCTTCCTTATCTACCACTATCGGATCATCTTTATACTTATCCGATTCAAACTTTGGCACATCAGCCGCACCTGAGTCCGAATACTGCTGTAAATTATATTTTTCAATATTTTTAATCAGGATATTCGGGTATTTGGGGTTAGTGGCATAGCCTGCCTTTTTTAACCCATAAGCCCAGCCTTTATAATCGGTAGGATCTAAATTGAATAAGAAAGCATAGTGTTTACCGGCACGCAAAAAATTACTATGATCCCGGTAAGAATCGTCTGAAGTTTTATAAGTTCTGAAACATTCACCCACAGCATCATCATCATGAGAGACCGTTTCGGCCGTCCAGTTGCTTTTACATTTGATACCAAAATGGTTATTCGATTTTTTAACCAAAATACTGTTGCCATTTTCAGATTCCAAAATTCCCTGTGCCAGCGTTATTGCAGCCGGCACTCCCATCCGTTTCATTTCACGAATGGCAATGCCTTTATATGTTTCGATGTATTCTTCAGGTGTAACTGTTTGTGCCTTTGCATTGAATACAAAAAAAGCCAGTATTAAAAAAAGCGGAAATATTTTTTTTATCATGCCTTACTATTCGTTTAAATTTATTAGAACGGATTACCATTATAACGATTCCGATTGTTATTTTATTTGCAAATTACGCAAGGTAATTTTTATAATTTCCGTATGATCGATAACCCATCTCTCACAGTTAATAATACCTGCTCTACCCTTTCATCGTTTTTTACATGGGTATTAAAAGCATCCATTGCCTTTGCATTTTTACCGCTTACCTTATTGGCCAAAACCTGTCCGTGAAACAATACATTATCGGCAATGATAACACCGTTTTTTTGAACAGTTGGCAAAATTAATTCGTAATAGTCAATATATCCTGTTTTATCAGCATCAATAAAAACGATGTCCCATTGTTCGTTTAAGCCGGGAATAATTTCCATTGCATTTCCAACATGTAAAATTATTTTTTCCTGATTGGCGGACTGTTTAAAAAAACTCCTGGCAACCGCCGCATCTTCTTCTCTTAATTCAATCGTGTGCAATACTCCACCGTTTTTTAATCCTTTGGCCAGACATAAAGCACTATAGCCCGTAAAGGTACCGATTTCCAATATCCTGCCGGGCTGTACTAGTGTACTTAAAATTGTTAAAAAAGTTCCCTGAACATGTCCGCTCAACATCTGTGCATGTGCATGGTTGCTCATTGTAAAGGCAGCAACCTGCTGTAACAAATCATCTTCTGGTGAAGTATTGTTATCCGCATATTGTTCTGCCAATTGATTGATCAGTTCCATACTGCAAAATTATGCCTTTGCAGGCAATGCTTTGGGGACAGAAATGGCCCATAAGCCGGCAAAAGTCAACAAGCCATTGATGATCAAAAGCTCAATTCCGATCTGGTAGCCATTGAACCATGTTTTGGCATTCATACTTACGATGTAAGAAACAACCGGTGCAATCAGGCAAACCACGGTTACAATCAATGTATTGGGCAACTGCTTTTTAGTAAAAATACCAAAAGCAAATAAACCCAGCAATGGTCCGTAGGTGTAGCCGGCAAGATCCAGTATTTTGTCGATGATGCTGTTATCATTGAGTACTTTAAATACCATAATGCAAACTAAAAATACGATGGTAAAAGAAAGATGAACCATTAAGCGCAAACGCTTTTGTTGCTTTTCATTTAAGTCAGCTCGTTCTTTGATACCTAGAATATCGATGCAAAAAGATGAAGTGAGCGCTGTTAAAGCACCATCTGCACTGGGGAACAAGGCGGATATCAGCGCTATGATAAACATAATGCCAACGGCTGGTGGAAAATAATTGAGTACAATGGAAGGGAAGGCTTTATCACCAATAACGTTGGTTCCGTTTAAGATAAAATGCTTTACCGTTTTTCCATTTACAACCACATCCTGATAAAGCGCTCCGTTAGCATTGCCATATAAATAAAGAAGACCGCCCAGTAATAAAAACAGAAATAAAACTGACACCAAAATGATCGCAAGTGTAATTACATTTTTCTGCGAATCACCCAAACGTTTCACACTTATATTTTTTTGCATCATTTCCTGGTCGAGCCCCGTCATGGCGATGGTAATAAATGCACCGCCAATGATCTGCTTTACAAAAAAGCCCTTGCTGTTTATGTCCGTATTAAAAATATTGAGATAGCCTTTGGTGTTTAGTTGGGTCAATGCCTCGCCGGTTGAAAGGTTGAGATTATTTAATATGTACACAATACAAATAATCAGTCCGGATATCATCAACGTTGTTTGTAACGTATCTGTGTACACAATGGTTTTTACGCCACCTTCAAATGTGTACAACAGTATCATCAATAAAATTACTGCCGCAGTTACTACAAATGGAACGCCTAATTTATCAAGTATAAAAAACTGCAATACATTTATTACAAGATATAAACGGGCCGTAGCTCCAACAGTGCGGCTGATGATAAAAAACAATGCGCCTGTTTTATATGCCACCACGCCAAAGCGCTGCAAAAGATAATTATAAATGGAAGTTAGATTAAGCCTGTAGTACAAAGGCAACAACACAAATGCGATTACTGCATAGCCGATCAAATAACCCATGGCCACCTGCATGTACGCAAATCCTTTGTAGCCATGATCTCCAATATCCCCTACTCCGCCTGGCACACTTACAAAAGTTACGCCGCTCAAAGATGTACCAATCATACCGAAAGCAACCAACATCCAATTGCTGTTGCGGTTGCCTATAAAAAAAGAATCATTGTTTGAGTTGCGACTGGTAAAATAGGCTACTAGTAAAAGCAATACGAAGTATCCTATAACGAAAGAAAACAAAATAACAGGTGACATGCAAGAGTTGGTTTAAATAAAATAAGATTGAAAATATAAAAAATATCTGTGTCTTTGCTGAAAAATAAGTGTAAAGATATATGGAGTTTAAATCGATCGCAGTTTTTTGTGGCAGTAAGTCCGGTAATAATGAATTGTTTGTAAGAGATGCCACTCTTTTGGGCAACCTGCTGGCAGAGAAAAATATACTGCTGATTTATGGCGGCGGCAACAAAGGCATGATGGGTGCTGTAGCCAATGCGGTTTTGAAAAAAGACGGACAGGTAATTGGAATTACACCTGAATTATTACTTGGATGGGAACAACAGCATACCGGCATTTCAGAATTGATTGTTGTGGATGACATGCATAAACGAAAAAGGCTGATGTATGAAAAATGTGATGCAGCCATTATTTTACCAGGTGGATTTGGCACGCTGGATGAACTATTTGAAATACTTACCTGGAACCAGTTGAGCATTCATGATAAACCAATCTACCTTTTAAATACAGCCGGTTTTTATGATTCTCTGTTAGTGCATGTAGAAAAAATGGTGCAGGAAAATTTCCTTTACAACAGCATTCAAAATTCATTTACCGTTGTAATTACTCCCGACCAGATATTTTCGGCTACTCCTTAACGATAGCTGTTTCTTCCCTGGAACAAAGCAATGTTAAAACCTGCACGGATAACGGGTATCAACCTTTCATTGGAATCAACATAAGGCGAGTTCGCCAATTTTAACGCATCAAACATAACTGAAAAATAGTAGTAGGTATTATTACCGGGTGCCCGTCCGCTGGCGATACCGGCCCCCAGTAACAGACTGTTGACATCAAATTTCTGTTTAAACGAACTTCCCCCTTGAGGTATTATTTTGAGACGTTGGAAGTTGTGCTCAAATTGGCCCTGTAGAAACACAGATTTTATTGGAAAAATTCTAATAAAAGCGCCGGGGCCGAGGCTGGTTTGGCGGAATTTGGTATCAAACTGGTCTCTTTCACCGGTGTAAATAAAATTGAGACTAACGGCTACATCCAGCCAGTTGGTGAGGCTATATCCGAAATGCGGACTAACGCCCAAAACGGTACCACCCGTATAAAAGGAAGCGATTACATTTCCACCTGTAAATAGTTTCTCTTTTCTAAATCCGCTAACTCTTTCTTCTTCTTCTTCTTCGTCCTGGGCAACGGCAGCCAGGCTTAAATTAAACAATAAGGCAGCCAGTATTATTTTTTTCATACACTATATTTAGTATTAATAATTGGGAAGCAATATAACTCCATTCTGTTTTTATTCGTGTTTAAAATCAACAAAAATAAATGAAACTATTTTAAAATTTAATTGAAAACAACTTTGTAAAAATCGTATAAAATCGCCAGCTAATAAAATACTGCTTTCCTTTATTATGTTATAAAAAACTCAATTTTATTATTGGCAATAATTGATGATAAAGCATGAAGTGGAAACTACAGCGAAAACATATTGCTTTGTATAATAGGATAACGGTATTCAACAAGACCTGGCATTTCTCAAAAAAAGAAAGCCGTAAAAAAATCTGATTGAAATTTTGACCGAAGAAGAAAATGGGGATGAGTGAAGAACTAATTTAAGAAAATCAAAAATATCAGGCAACACAACAACGTGCATTATCAGCATTATTAAAATTTAGGACACATCACCTGGCGGCTGTCGCTTTCACTATAAAATCCCTTCTTCATCACGTTAAATTCCTGCGCTCCCTGAAAATTATTAAAATTATTAAGCGCCGAAGTGGTTACGTCATAACTAAAAGTGAATCGTATATTTTTTATTTCGAAACCAACCATTGGAATCAAAGCATCACCGCCGCGATAATAGAGTCCGGCGATTAATTGCTTTTCTCCTCCTTCACCGGCCAGATTATAATTGGCATTTAAGCCCAATACAAACTCACTCGCTTTTGCCTGGTTGGTATAATAAATATTTGGGTTGATGATTACTCGGTCGTTTACTTTTAACAGCGCATTGATAAATCCGATGTGTCGTCTTGGAATGCGGCTGCTATCTGCCGATCCGCTAAAAAAAGTTTCCTGTGGACCATTTACGTGGTGAATAGAATATCCAGCATTTATATAAACATCTTCAGTAGGAAAATAGGCATAATTTAATCCCACCTGCATATCAAAATAACTAACGCTGTTCGAATTCAACAAGACTGTTGTAGGCAGGTTTCTGTCAAAAAACTTACCGTCAAACTGATCAGGAAAACTTAGCTTACTAATGTCGATGCGTTTATTTGCCCAGCCAACATTAAAGCCTGCGCTCAATAAGCTACTATTTCCAAGTTGCTGGTGATAGGCAATTGATCCATAAATTTTGGTAGAACGCAATCCGCCACTCCCTGCAACATCACTCAGAATTAAACCTCCAAGACCTAGCCAGCCATTTTCAATTCTATTTCTAAAAAGTTGCGCATCACCATAAACACTCATTGTCTTGTAGGGTGATGATAAGATTGAAGAAAATTGGTTGCGATAATGCGCCCCGATTCTGTAATCGGCATCGGGAATAAACCCGGTATTGGCAGGATTGGTAGAAAGGGGTGAGTTAAAAAACTGTGAGAAATGCAAATCCTGTGCAGGCAGCATTGTTACCACAATCAGGCAAATTGAGAAGAGGAATACTATTTTTTTAGTTTTCTGCATTTAAAATTTCTTATCAAACAAACAATGATAAATCTGGTTCAATAAACAACTGATCATCTAAGAAGTGATATATCGCCAGTTTTTTTAAGCTTTTTTCCATCAATAAATTCAACGTCGAGCGCATAAGTATATACATCCATCGGTTGCAAGGTACCTTTAAAAGTTCCATCCCAACCCAATTGCTGGCTACTACTTAAAAATACCAATTGCCCCCATCTGTTGTATATTTTCCAATTCATTTTGCTTATTCCAAATCCTACCACTTTTACGATGGCATTCACCCCAAATTTACCAGGAGTAAATGCATTGGGTACATCCAGTAAGGGTAGCACAAGAGCCGGTACGTCAAGACAAAACGTATCCCTACACCCTGCGGCATTGATTGCGATCAGGCATGCATTATAAGTTCCGGTTGCATTGTATTGGTGAGTAGGGTTCGCTAAATCGGAACTTTTTCCATCACCAAAATCCCAAAGATAATTTATTGCACCACTTGAAAAATTGGTAAAATTAGTCGGCTTATTTTCTTCCGCAGGTATTGGTGAAAAACTAAAGCCTGCACTTGGTATGGAGAATACAGTAATCGGAAATAAAAAGGTATCTCTCCTGTTACAGGTGGTAGTATCGATTGCTATTAACCTGATATTATAAGTTCCGGTGGCACCAAAAATATGTGATGGGTTTACATCTGTTGATGTAGAACCATCTCCAAAATCCCACAAGAAATCGATGCCGCCCAATGAGGTATTTGTAAATTTGGCATTGTATGGAACACATCCTTTATCCGGTGAATCAAACCGGGCTTGCACATTCACTGCCAGCCGCACGGTTTTGCTTACACTATCTGGTGCGTTACAAAAAGTAGTGTCGTCTACCAACAGTCGTACGTTATAGGTACCAGGTCCGGGGTAAGTGTGGGTAGTTGTTACAAACCCAGCTCTTACAGGTGGCGTATTGTCTCCATAATCCCATAAAAAACTAGTGGGCTTATAGTTAGCCAATGCAGCAGTAGTAGTATTTTGAAACTGAAAAGTGAAACTCTGACATCCACCGATTTTGGAAGCAACAAAATTAGGAACCACTGTGTTATTGCCCACTCTTATATTGGTATATGCTGTATCCGATACATTACAGGTAGTAGAATCAATAGACACCAACCGTACCCTAAAACTACCAACCGTATTATAGGTATGATTGATTGTGTTGGAAGTTTGTGATATGTCCGGTGATCCGTCTCCGAAATTCCAGACATAATTTTTTCCTTTAGCCAGTGTATCCGTGAGCGTTACTGTAAGTGGTACACAGCCAATGGTGTCCAATGTTCCATTTATTGTTGCCTTCACACTTGCACCAATACCGCCAAAATTCATTTCAATTTTAACAAGTGCTTCGTTGCAATTATTAGAACCATTTCTGGGAGCCCAAACACCGGGTGTGGTAGGAAATACAACAGAGGGAGTACTCCTTCCACCACAGTTGGCACAAATAGCCTGGTAAATGATTCCATTTGCATCAAACCTGCTGGTACCGCCATCCACATGATCATCAAAACCACCCCGCTGCCCATAAAAACTTCCAAAAAGCTGGCTCACTGCATTTTTTTCCAACACGAAAAAATAAAAATCATTGCCATCAGTTGTTGTCTGGATCGCATCAGGTGTTACAGGTAAACCAGTTGTGCCGGCATTTGGATAGCCCCTGTCATGATTGAACTTGCCACCCCAGCCAGACACATAAACGTTCTGACAGCGATCTACCAGAAAAGCCGTGATGGATAAATTTGGAATGGGCGAGTTGGTCCCAAATACGGTTGAATATACAAATGCGGAAAGATCAGGCTGCAATTTGCTGATAAACTGTTTACCTCCATTGCTACTAAAGGCAGCATTCACAATTGTTTAGTTTCCGGTAGTAGTTTCGGTAACATACGGAAAACCAAACTTATCAAACTGAATACCATAAATAAGGTCATTGCCAGTAGTCCCAAGATAAGTAGTCTTTATTATGCCGGTTCCATTCGGATTTATCTGAGTAATGAAACCATCCACCAGTCCAACCTGGACTGTCGCATTCTGGTAGGCACCATTAATAACCCCCGTTTTATTCCCGGGTAAATCAGGACTATTAGTGCCTCCCGCTACATACAAAATACCCGTAAGCGGATTAATAGACAAAACAAAACAGGCGTCGGTTTCTTTTCCACCAAAGTAAGTACTGAAAATTACAGCCGAAAGGTTGGAGGTTAATTTCATAATAACACCATCTTGCTTTCCACCAAATACAGGTTGTAATGCCCCTGGAGTGAAATAAAAATCAGGCGATTGGGTGCATGAAGCTACAAGGATATTACCTGCAGCATCCAATATCACTTCACTTCGAGCATCGTCCCCGTAATTACGCCGTGTTGATTCTGCACCATCAGGAGTGTCAAATTTCTTCCTGATATTTACGCCGTCGTCTCTACTGCCTCCAATTGCCAAAGAGCCTATCAGCGCATTGCCAGCCGCATTTAACTTGGTCAAAACAATATCATACCCGCCCGCAGGTCCTATTCTAGGCACCAGTGTTGGATAATTTTGTGAGGCATTTGTAGAAAAAGAACTTGACCTGCCGGCAATAACAAGGTTGCCCCCTGCATCACAAATCATACTATGTGGTTGTTCATTGCCGCTGCCACCTAAGTAAGTCGCATATATTCTATCTGCACCATTTGGAGATAATTTAATAATAGCAATATCGTAAGGGCCATTTGAATCTTCATTTGCACCACCATTAAAAGTCTGGTCAAAAGCGCCTGTTGAAACCGGGAAACCAGCACCAAAAGAAATTCCGCCCGCAAAAAAGCTACCATCTGGCGAAGGAGTTGCAGTATAGCCCCAGTTATCGGTTGAACTGCCGGTGAAAGAAGCGAAAATTAAGGTAGGGTCTATTACAATTATTTCGTTGGGTACATACTCTTTTATCTTAAATCTTACCACATTTTCTTTTACAACATATTTACAATCGAGTGTTTGACGGCTTCCCTTTTGTAATTGGTAAGTGTAGGGATACAATTCTTTTACCTGCCCCACGGATGTACCAATCAACAGCTCTTTATTTTTCACTTCCAATTTATCTACGCCTTCGTATTGAAGCGCTATATCATTCACATTGCCCCCCGGTCTTACCACGATATCGTACTTTAGCGTACCTGCATCTGTATAATACCGAACATCAATATTGGGATACACATTTTTGTAGGTAACGCCCTGGTAAATCTTACAATTCCCTTTCCATTTGGATGGATCGTTGCCAATAAAATAATTGTTATAAGTAGATAGCGCTTTGTCAGGCTCAACAACAGCATTGTTTACAGCACCAGCAAAAATTACCCGGTATGCATGTGAACGTAAGGTAATTTTTTGAGACGAAGGAGTCGCTTTAGCAAAAGTATTGGCGTTTTCTACCGCAACGGATGGTTGATCTTTGTGTCCATGCATAAATTCTGCAAGCTTTTCCAGATCGTCTGTGTTGTGTTGCAAAACTGTGAATCCTTTTGCTTCTATAAAAAAAGCACCAGTGGGTATATCAGCTTTAAAATTAACCTTACTATTCCACTGACCTTTATTTTCAATAAACTGTAATTGCGCCATTGCGGGTGTAATAGTAAACAACTCAATCACGAAAGTTGTTAGGCAAGCGAGGAGTAATGTGAATATTTTCAAGGAATATATTTTTTACAATTTACAAAATGATAACGAATAATACACAGCTAATGTTTAAACCAGAAAAGCTAAAAATGCAATTACGAAATTTTACTCCAAACCGTTTTTCCTTTTTGTATTTGAATATAATTTTTAATTGGCAAATTTTCTGCCAGATTTAAATCAGGATCATTCTCAACAATGGCTGTTGTGATCTCCTTAGCCACATCCAGCATAACCCTATCCTGGATAATATTTGCCAGTTTAAAGTTTAAAACGCCACTTTGCCGGGTTCCCTCAATTTCGCCGGGGCCACGGATTTCAAGATCTTTTTCTGCTACCTTAAAGCCATCATTTGTAGCACATAAAATCTTGAGTCTTTCCCTGCCATCATACGACACTTTATTGCCTGTTAATAATATGCAAAAACTTTTTTCACTCCCTCTTCCAACCCTGCCCCTCAACTGGTGTAACTGTGACAGTCCAAATTTTTCGGCACTTTCAATCACCATTACAGAGGCATTCGGCACATTTACACCCACCTCAATCACAGTGGTACTCACCATGATTTGAGTATCTCCCGTAACAAACCTTCGCATATTTGTTTCCTTTTGATCTGCTTTTTGCCTTCCATGTACCATGCTGATCCAGTATTTTGGTTCTGGAAAAAAGGATTTCACTTCTTCAAATCCCTTCATCAGGTTTTCATAATCAAGGGTAGCGGACTCCTCTATCAAAGGGTAAACGATGTAAACCTGCCGACCTTTCATAATCTCTGCTTTTATAAAATCCATCACCTGCGGCCGCTTATTTTCGAATCGATGAATTGTTTCAATCGGTTGCCTGCCGGGTGGTAATTCATCAATTACGCTGTAGTCCAAATCGCCGTAAGCTGTAAGTGCCAATGTTCTGGGTATAGGCGTTGCCGTCATAACAAGGATATGAGGTGGCAACGAATTTTTTTTCCATAATCTGGCTCGTTGTGCCACTCCAAATTTGTGTTGCTCATCAATCACGGCGAACCCAAGATTTTTAAAAATCACCTTATCTTCTATCACGGCATGTGTACCAATCAATATGTGCAGGGTGCCCTCTTCGCAGGCTGCTAAAATTTCCCTTCTTTTTTTAGTTACTGATGATCCTGTCAGCAATCGAACTACTACCGGCATATGCTTTACCAATTCGCTGATGCCGTGAAAATGTTGTTGTGCTAAAATTTCTGTTGGTGCCATCAGCACACTTTGAAAACCATTGTCGGCGGCAATCAACATGCTTAGCAATGCAACAATTGTTTTACCGCTCCCCACATCCCCCTGCAGTAAACGATTCATTTGCTTGCCGGTACCAGCATCCCTTCTTATTTCTTTCAACACTCTTTTTTGTGCATTGGTTAACTGGAATGGCAGGTAGTTAATATAAAACGTATTGAAGTAATCACCCACTTTATCAAATACCCAACCTTTACTAAAACGATGACGGGTACTGCGAATCATCCCTAGGCGGAGTTGGGCAAAAAATAATTCTTCAAATTTCAATCGCCTAACGGCATGTATATATTTTTCTTCAGAAGCCGGAAAATGAATATTACAAAACGCCTCCCATCTAGAAACAAACCGGTACTGTACTACGATTGATTCCGGCAAATTTTCAGGAAATTCTTTTGCCGATAATAGTTGCAGTAATGCAAAGGTCAGTTTACCCATCGCCCGTCCATTGAGCCCCCGGGCTTTCAACTTTTCTGTGGTAGAATAAATGGGTTCCAGAAATTTTTTACCCCCGGCTTTTTCGGGTGTAAATATTTCTATTTCAGGATGCGACATCTGCAGCTTATTCATGAAGAAACCCGGCTTTCCAAATGCCAGATAATACTGTCCGGTCTCCAGCGTTTTTTCAACCCAACTGATTCCCTGAAACCAGGTAAGCACAATTTCACCGGTTTCATCTTGCAGGTAGGCCACCAAACGCTTTGATCTTCCTTCACCCATGGTATTAAAACCCGTGAGTCTTCCTGCAACCTGTGTAAAATCTGCTATGGGATTAATGGAAGCAATCTTATCTACCCTGGTTTTATCAATGTGGCGAAATGGATAGTATTCAATCAGGTCTTTAAATGTAAAAATATTGAGTTCCTTTTTCAACATATCGCCCTTTAAAGGTCCGATACCTTTTAAATACTCGATGGGATTGGCTAATATGGTACTACCCGGTATGATGTTGAATTGTTTTTACAAATATATTGGCAACTGCTGTAAAAGCAAGTTTTCAGTAAAACATCCTATTGCAAAAAAAGGTGGCCGATATTCGTGATTGCTTTTGTTATAACCAATAATGAAAAATGAATTGTTTTGATTGATGACAGGAAATAACAAAAAACAGGAGCAATGCTAATTTTTAATTGAGCAACACTCCTGTTTTAAAATGCGATCATTTGAGCGAATCGCAAATAATATTTTGAAGTATGTAGGATTATTTGAGTCTCCAAATACCATCGCAGCTATCAACGTGACATCTTTCCGGAAAACTTTTGAGGGCGCTTCATATTTCGGTTCCCACCTCCTCCACCTTCTGATCTGGATGAACCGGGGTTATATTCAGGGGCTTCTCCAAATTGTTCCGGCACCACCTCTTTTGGAACGGATTTACCCAATAACTTTTCAATGGCGGCAAACTTACGCTGCTCTTTTACACTGATAAACGTAATGGCAGTACCTTCTGCAGCCGCTCTGGCAGTGCGTCCTATGCGATGCACATAATCTTCTCCGTCATGCGGTACATCATAGTTTAATACCAGGCCGATATTATCAATATCAATTCCACGGCTCAATATATCTGTCGCTACTAAAATTTGTATGCGTCCACTTTTAAAATGCATCAGCACTTCTTCTCTTTTATCCTGCTCCAAATCACTGTGAATTTCATCAACCGGCAAATTGGTCTTCTTTAGATCACGGGTTAATTGCTTTACACTTATTTTACTACTGCAAAATATCAATACCGATGAAAAATTTTTCTGATGCAGAATAAATTTTACCAGTGGAATTTTTTGAGTATCGTACACCACATAAGCCAGTTGTTTAATTTTTTCGTTGGGTTTGCTAATTGAAATGCTCACCTCTTCCGGCTTATGCAAGATGGTTCTTGCCAACTCTCTTATTTTATACGGCATGGTTGCGGAGAATAGCAGGTTCTGCCTTTTCTGCGGTAACGCATGAATGATGCGCATGATATCGTCATAAAACCCCATATCCAGCATGCGATCAGCTTCATCCAAAATAAGGTATTTTAATCCCTGAAACTTCACGTAGCCCATATTGATATGTGCGAGCATTTTTCCCGGCGTACAAATTACCACATCCGCACCTGCGCTTAAAGCTTTCTTTTCCTGTACAAATGCATTGCCGTCACCACCGCCATATACTGCGATTGAACTAACCGAAGTAAAATAGGAAAGTCCTTCCATATGCTGTGCAATCTGGATTGCCAGCTCACGGGTAGGAACAATTACCAGTGCGGTTATACTATGATGATTGATGGGAGAAGAAATGATATTATTGATCAGGGGAAGTAAAAAGGCGGCTGTTTTACCAGTGCCCGTTTGGGCGGATGCAATCACATCTTTACCCGCTAAAACCAATGGAATCACCTGTTCCTGAACGGGCGTTGCGTCATCATATCCCGATGCTTCAATTCCTTCTAATAGGCGGTTGTCGAAGCCAAAATCTGTAAACTTCAAAATAATATTTGCTGATTAAAATTGAAAAATGAATGTACTAAGATTTACATCCTTTACCCCGATTATTCACTGGCTGTTTCTACTTCAGCCACTGCTTCAACAGGTAATGGGGTGATATTTTTTACCGTGATTTGAAATTTTGTATTTAAGATTACCTGAAAATGTCCAGTTTGTAAAACGGCTTTGGTAGGTACGTCTTCAAGCATTGCAGCAGCAAGATGACTGGCAAGATCGGAACCGCTGATTACATTACTTACCTTACCATCCGTAAATTCAATGGTAAATTTATAACCCGCTTTTCTGCCGGTTCCTGCTCTTTCGAAATCTTCCCGGTTTAAACTTAACAACTGATCTCCTCCGGATGATTTTTTCAATAAAATCCTTATTACAGGCAGGTATTTATTCCAAATATAAGTGTACATATTACTGTTTTTTAAAATTTATTTTGGGGAGACGGCGGTGGATTTTCACTAAAATAATGTTCAAATAATAATAAAGGTAAGCTTTCCTGACTTAACAGCCGGTTTGAATTATTTGATCAAAGCTGGGAAATAAGGCCAAATTTTAAATATTCCGACTGTTTTAACATTAAACCTTCTGTTGAGCACAATATTTGTCACCTTAAATAAGTTTACAATAGTAATCCGATGTAGTTAAATCTACACACCTCTTATTAATCAAAAAAAATCTGTACTATGAACACTAAATCCCCAATTACAAAATCCGTAGTGGAACAAACAGCCAACAACACCACCAGTTGGATCGGTCATCAAACAAATAATGATAAAGACATTATTGGCGGTCAAACTTTCACCTCCCCGTCAGAAGTTGATCTTCAAGCAATTGAGGTTTTAACCAGTATTGTCGCCCAGCCAGGGAACGTATTAATGACGCTGCACAGCTTTGATGCGCAACTGGAAAGCTGGGGTCCAATTCTTGGATCGGCCAGTGTAGACTTCACCCAAACCGATAATGGAAAATGGAAATCGTTTAATATAGCTGGGTTGCATTTAAATAAAGGTAAATCTTATGGGTTTCGCCTTGAAAGCCTGGACTCAGGTGCTTATATTGGAGTAGCAGAAGCTGTTGGATGTAGCCAATCACCTTTATCAAATAGTGGTCAGGAATGGCAATTCACCAATAGTGATATTAAAGGGCATTCGTTCTCCTATTTCAGTCTTGCCTTTAAAGTAGATGCGAAGGCAGCATAATTTTGCCAATGTAGACCGGTAGTTTTTAACTTTTTGAAAGCTGCTTATACTTTCCCAAAGAACGGTCTAGAAAACCGGTCTATGGATTAATATCCGATATCGGATCGGGATAATGGTATTTGTAATCCTATTCAATTAAAAGGGGCAGGATTACAAATACCATTTTTGTTTAAACTAAGGCAATTCTATCATCCTGATATTTTTAAAATACACCTTGTTACCATGATCCTGAAGGGCTATGCGTCCTTTTTTTGCATTCCCATAATCCGGATAATCTTTCCATTTACCTTCCATCTTCTTCTTGTTCCATTCTGCACTCCAGGCATCAAAGACGACTACTTTTTCGCCATTCAACCAGTGTTCAATCTGTCCTTTATTAAAAACGATTCTACTTGAATTCCACTCACCCACCGGTAATAATTTTTTACTGCTGTTCGGAACATTCATAGCGTAATCCGCACCAGATTTTTGCCAATCCTCCAGCTTTTCAGGAAAACCAATATCATCAATCATCTGATATTCCGGTCCTGTTTCATATGGGGCTTTATATTTAGGAGACTCCAAAACATGGTACATTACGCCGCTATTGCCTCCCTTTGTAACCTTCCATTGCCAACTCAGGTCAAAGTTTTCATACTCCATATCAGACACGATATCGCCACCTGCTGCATCTTTTGCAGCCCCGAGGCAAACCATCGCACTGTCTTCAATTGCCCAGTTTTCTATTTTTTCGGTTTTATTAAAACCATGCCAGCCTGCCAACGTTTTACCATCAAAAAGACTGGTTTCATTTCCACCAATTGGGATTGCTGTGGAATCGGGCTTCATTTCAACCTCGGCTGCCGGTCCTTCATCTGAATCTGTACAGGATGCCAATGTTATCATTGATAAGATAATACATGTATTTTTTAGAAATTTCATGTTCATAAATATTGATCTATTTTTTTACCAATTGCATCTTTTCAGGGTTCCACAAAATAGCGGTGTCCTGGTTATAGCTGTCGTTGCATAACAATGCCGGGGCAGCCGCCCTGTAGCCAAAAATCGCATCTTCTGTTAACTTGCCACCATTTTTAATGGCATTGAAAAAATTTACAAAATGATCATAGGGGCCACCCAGATACCCTTTCTCTGCCTCAAAAGTATATTCCTCGGGCGCCAGTATTCTTTTTCGGCTGCTAACCGGTGTGCCCGCCTTTCGCATCTGTTCAATATAAAACGGATCGTCTGATTCAGTGGTTTTATTTCTTTTTAAGGTAACATTGTCCCAGGTTACATCCATTGAGCCTTCACTACCCACCAATTTTAAATACGTGGTTCCACTTGTTCCATCCACAAAATTGCATCTTAGTGAAAGGTTAAACGCAGGATGAGCCTGGCTCTGGGGATAATCGAACGTTCCTAACAATACATCAGGCACTTCTCTGCCGTCTTTCCAGTAACGCAATCCTCCGGAGGAATAAATTTTATTTGGACCGTAAGAATTGGTAATAAAATGAAGGCTCGAAAACAAGTGAACAAACAGATCGCCTGCCATACCGGTGCCATAATCGAGGTAATTTCTCCAACGGAAAAAACGGGTAGCATCAAAAGAACGTTTATTGGTATTGCTGATAAATGTTTCCCAATCCACATTTGCCGGAGAGGCATCTGCGGGAATGGGATATTGCCATGCCCCGGTAGGAGAATGCCTGGCCCAAAAACCTTCTGCATAGTTCAGGTCACCAATGGCACCATCCTTTAATAATTGTTTGGCCTTTTCATTTCCCAACGAAGATACTCCCTGGCTACCGACCTGAAAAACCTTACCGGTTTCCTGTTGAGCTTTAATCACAGCCGGTCCTTCGGAAATGTCATGCACCATTGGTTTTTCACAATAAACATGTTTACCTGCCCGCATAGCGTCTACAGAAATTTGCTGGTGCCAATGATCCGGCGTGCCGATGATCACCGCATCCACATCCTTGCGGTTTAAAATTTCTTTATAACTGCGGGTGGTAAAAATATCGGCACCCCATTTCTTTTTACCGTCTTCCAAACGTCCGTCATACAAATCGCAAATGGCTACCAGTTTGGTACCGGGTACCTTCAGGGCAGTTAGCGTATCCTGCGTGCCCATGCCACCTGCCCCAATTAAAGCAATGTTTATTTGGTCGTTGGCACTGGTACCCAATCTTTTAAGTTGCTCAAAATATTGTTCCTTTTTTTCGACTGCAAATACATTGGATCCAACGCCAACAGCCGCGGCCGTTGTAGCGAAGTTTTTTAAAAATTTCCTGCGGGATGATTCATTTTGATTTTCCATTGGAGTCATTTATTTATTAAAATTCTGTGTTTACCTTTCCTTTCAGCGAATCTGTTCAGTTATTTCAGTTGTGTTACTTTAATATTCCTCCAGCGTACTTTTATACCACCGCCATCATGAATCTGCAAAGCGATGAAACCTTTCCCGTCTCCAATTTTCTGATCTTTCAAATAAACCATTTTTTTGCCATTCAGCCAGGTGGTTACCTCATCATTTTTTACTTTGATCTTCATCAAATTCCATTCATTGCCTTTCAGATACACCTCGTCTTCCGGCTTAGGTTGTATCAACCATCCCCGACCATAAGATTCGTATATACCACCAGTATGTAAACCGGGCGGCGCTACTTCTACCTGCCATCCGCTGATTTTTGTACCCTCAATTCCAGAGCGGATAAATACTCCGCTGTTGCCATTGGCCTCCAGTTTAAAATTTACCGTCAATATGAAATTTTCATATGCTGCATTGGTAGAGAGATAACCATATTGTTTATCCGGACCGCTTTCACAAACCAATTCTCCTTTTTCTACATACCACTTTTCAGTGCCATGTATCGTCCAGCCCGTTAAATCTTTACCATTGAAAATACTATTAGTTTGGGAGAAAATAGAACCTGGAAATAATACAACCAACAAAAAAATAATTAGATAATACTTCATGGTTTGATAAGTTTAAACTTTTGTTAGCATGCAATGAACGGTAGCAAAAAATAATAAAATAAATGTAAAGCTATTTTTTTTGATAAAAACAAATTGACAGATTTTACTGCCGGAACCATTAAAATAGATATCGAAAACGATTTAGCCAAATTGTACTCAAGTTCTAAAACAATTTTGGTAACGGTTAAACGAACCAAAACCCAACCACCTTTTGTTACAGGGATTCATTTCAAAATCGCCTATTTTATTTTCATAAAAAAATAACTTTTAGCGCTACCCCGAACCCGTAGCATGCCATTTTTTTTATACTGCCATGCATTTTACATAATTTCAAATAGTTGAATTCTTTAAAAATTCAACTATTTTAGTGTACCTTAATTTTTTATTATTCTATACAATTTTTTCTAAACAGCTTCTGTATGAAAAAAATATTATTGGTTCCTTTTACGCTTTTTTGGGTGCTTACCATTGCCGCTCAAAATTCAAACAGCTTATCCGTTTCAAATAAATCTGCTATCCCCAGACCCAAACTGGTGGTGGGCATCGTTGTTGACCAAATGCGCTGGGACTACCTTTACCGTTACTACGACCGCTATGCACCGAATGGAGGATTTAAACGTTTGCTCAACAAAGGATTTTCCTGCGAAAACACTTTCATCCCCAATACGCCAACCGTTACTGCCTGCGGCCATGCAGGAGTTTTCACCGGTACCGTTCCTGCCATCCACGGCATTACAGGCAACGACTGGTGGGATTATGATTTAAATAAATTTGTTTATTGTACAGAAGATGAGAACGAAAGAACAACCGGCAGTACAACAACATTGGGACAAATGAGTCCACGTAATTTATTGGTAACTACCATTGGTGATGAGCTTAGGCTTGCCACCAATTTCAATAGTAAAGTAATTGGTGTTGCTATTAAAGATCGTGGCGCCATTTTACCTGCCGGGCATAGTGGTAATGGTGCTTATTGGTATGACAATAAAACAGGGAACTGGATTACTTCTTCTTTCTATGCAAAGGAGTTGCCTAAGTGGGTAAACGATATAAATGCAAAAAAACTGGTGGATAAATATTATGCACAGGATTGGAATTCGTTGTACCCGATTGAAACTTACAAACAGAGTTTGCCCTATACCAAAGGATTTCCGCATGCATTGAAGCAAAACATTGAAAAAAATTACGGCATCATTCCGGCAACTCCTTATGGCAATACATTTACTTTTGAAATGGCCATGGCCGCAGTAAACGGCGAAAATTTAGGTGCCGATTCTGTAACTGATATGCTGACTGTGAGTTTGTCATCGCCCGATTATATTGGTCATGCTTATGGTCCTAATTCTGCTGAAGCAGAAGATGGCTTTTTGAGACTGGATAAAGACCTCGGAGATTTTCTTGATTTTTTGGATTCAAAAACTGGAAGAGGCGAATACCTTGTTTTTTTAACTGCCGACCATGGTGTTGCCAATATGCCTGCATTTTTACAATCGCATAAAATACCGTCCGGTAATTTTGATAACGAAACCGTTGCAGAGGAAATGAACACTGCTCTCAAAGTAAAAACAAAAGTGACCGATCTGGTGGTAGGGATTTTGAATTACCAGGTGTACCTGAACCGGACCGCAATCAAAAAAGCAGGTCTGAATAAAGACTCTGTTAACCAATGGGTGATTGACTATTTATTACTTCAACTAGGCATCAACAGAGCTTTTCCATTGGATGCGTTGAACAGCACAACGCTCAACCAAACGCAGAAAGAAGCGATGGCGAATGGCTACTACCCCAAGCGAAGCGGCGACATTCAAATCGTATTTCAACCACAATGGATTGGTGATTTTTTAAAAGGCGGCACCACACATGGCGTATGGAATCCGTATGACAGTCATATCCCGCTTTTATGGTATGGCTGGATGGTTAAGCCCGGAGCAACCAACCGGGAAGTGTACATGACAGATATTGCCTCTACCCTGGCGGCTTTGCTTCATATACAAATGCCCAGCGGTGCAATAGGCCATGTTATTGAGGAGGTATTAAAATAAGCAGGATACAAATCTACTGTTGTCTGGATATAAAATTTGCTTTCATTTTTTGAAATCCTGCATCGTTTGATTGATTTGAAGCTTATAACTGAATTCATCACTTTTAAAAAAGGAACTTAACATTTTAGTTCCTCTCAATTAAAATTTTTTAACCTTTTTACTAATGTTTATGAAACTATTATTATCAGCCTTATTGGTTTACTTCTCTTTTATAAGCCAACCAGCTTATGCCCAGAAAAACTCAATCAATAAAATTGAATTTTTTAAAGAGCAAGCAATTTTAAATGTAACGGTGGAAGCATACTGGTCGAAATTGATCAAGCAAAAAGCTAAAATTGGGCAAGTAACCCCGGCCCGTTTTATAACTAAATTAACGGATAGCTCTCTCGTAAATGAACCTCTTAACCTGATTGTACGAGGCCATTTCAGAAGAGACTATTGTTTTGTTCCGCCCTTAAAATTGGTTTTCAATAAAACCGACACCTCCAGAATGCATCCGCTTAAATCTATTAAACTGGTAAGCACCTGCAGACTAAATAGTGGTTACCAGCAATATTTATTAAAAGAATACATGGTTTATAAAATGTATAATTTATTAACTGATAAAAGCTTCAATGTAAGATTATTAAACATCAACTACAAAGACAGCAGCGAAAAGAAAGATGGATTTTCAGGATATGGGTTTTTAATAGAAGATGTGAAAGACATGGGTAAAAGAAATAACTGCATCGAATGGACCAAGGGGAAAATTTTTACCGAATCTACTGACCGGAAGCAAATGACTTTGGTAGCTTTATTTGAATACATGATTGGCAACACAGATTGGTCGGTGCCGGCCCCTCACAATATCAAGTTAATACAACTTAAAGAAGATCCTTCTTCAAGACCTTTTGCTGTAGCGTACGACTTTGATTATTCCGGCATTATCAACACAGATTATGCAGTTCCTGATCCGCTAATGAATACCGAGACCGTAACACAAAGGGTTTACAGGGGCTTTTCAAGAACGCTGGAAGAAATTAATGAAACGTTGGAACTGTTTAAACAACAAAAAGAAAACATTTACTCACTGGTGAATAATTTTGAATTATTAACCAGTGGAAGTAAAAAAAATATGATCAACTACCTGGAAGGATTTTTTGACCTGATCAATAAACCGAGGGAAGTAAAATCTGTATTCATTGACAATGCAAGGTCGGAGTAAATATTTCACCAGCATTATTTTGTAGTTTTTCAAGGATTCTAGAAAGACCTGCAAGTCTTCGAACATTTTTTAATATACATTGAAAGACACCAATCATTGAAAAATCCAACGTTATTGCGAACGGTTTATTAATCAATTTTTAAGTAATATACAATAAAGCGCTTTTCCTCGCTGCGCCGCAGCAAATGACATTGTTCATTAATTCATACCTTTCGTTTTGTTAATAAACTAAACCGGGGTAACTATTAAAACTGTTGCCTGCTTATTATTAACCAAAATATATTTTGGAGTGAAGTTAAGCGCTATTTTAACGATTTTTTCTATATTGTCTGCACCTTTTAAATGGAGGAAATTCTGACTGCATGGCAACAATTTCCCCTGAAAATTTTGAGCATATTAATATTGTTCCGCTTAAGCGAACATCTAAGCGTGGACTGGCATCGCTTGTACATGTCCTTATAAGACCCTATCGAAAATGGCTCCTCCTTATTTTTGTGGCAATGTTGATTGAAACGATAATGGGACTTGCAACTCCGTGGCCATTAAAAATCATTATCGACAATGTAATCGGACAACGTCCACTTCCGGATTGGCTCACCTGGATGGCGAATACTTCCAGCGGCAAAAAAGAACTTTCACTCGCTGCTGTTGCGGTAATTGGCACTGTCATCATTACAGCCATTGGCTCTTTGGCAAGCTATATCAACAGTTATTTTACCGAAAGTGTTGCCCAAAATGTGGCCAACGATCTTCGCCGCCGGATGTACCATCATCTGCAACGTCTTTCACTTTCGTTTTATGATTCGCACCAGATAGGAAAAGTACTCAGCACTATCACGTCGGATGTTTCTACCATCCAGGATTTTGCCTCCTCTTCCATTTTGAGTATCCTGGTTGATTCGCTCACCATTATTGGAATGCTTGTATTGATGTTCTATCTCAACTGGGATTTTGCACTGTTGGCTGTTGCGGTAACGCCCTTTATTTTATTGTTCATTATTCGTTTTAAAAAGGCTGTAAAAAAAGCCTCCCGTGAATTGCGAAGCCACCAAAGCAATATGGTAGTTGTGCTACAGCAGGGGCTGGAATCTATGCGTTCTGTAAATGCTTTTGGTAGGCAGGATCTGGAAGAAGAACGGCTAAAAAAAGTAAGCATCGAAACAGCCAATGCGGCATTAAAAGCCCGGCATTTAAAATCTTTGCTCGTTCCTGTAGTGGCCATTACCGTTGCTTTGTGCACTGCCATTGTAATGTGGCGTGGTACTGCCCTTGTGCTAAACGATGCCATGACGATTGGATCACTAACCGTTTTCCTGGCCTATTTAAGTAAATTTTTTAAGCCGGTGCAAGAGCTCGCCAAATTAACCAATACCATCGCACAGGCATCCGTAGCGCTGGAGCGAATACAAACGATATTGGATACAGATATGATCATTCCTCAAAAATCAACTGCAATACACCCAGGAAAACTACGCGGTGAAATTGAGTTTGATCATGTTGCATTTTCTTACAACCCTTCATCACCTGTTTTACTGGATCTGAATCTTTCTATTAAATCTGGTCAGCGGATTGGTATTTGCGGGCCAACCGGCGGCGGCAAGTCGACTGTGGCCAGTTTAATCCCCCGATTCTACGATCCAACAGGCGGAATGGTATTGATTGATGGCATAGATATTACCGATTACAACCTTGATGGATTGAGAAGTCAGATTGGTTTTGTATTACAGGATACCGTTCTTTTTTATGGAACTATCCGGGAAAACATTGCCTATGGTAAACCCGATGCTACTGAGAAAGAAATCATCAAAGCAGCAAAACTTGCCAATGCACATGAGTTTATTATGAAGATGCCCAATGGCTATGATAGCATTGTTGGAGAGAGAGGACTCACACTTTCAGGCGGTCAGCGGCAGCGCATTGGAATCGCTAGGGCGGTTGTTCGCAACTCACCCATTCTAATCCTGGATGAGCCCACTGCTTCGCTGGATACAGAATCTGAAAAAATTGTGATCAATGCCCTTGAAAAACTAATGAAAGGCCGCACGGTAATCACCATTGCTCACCGGCTAAGTACCATCCGTTTTGCAGATAAAATTGTAGTAATTAAAGATGGCGCTGTGGCAGAAGAAGGTTCGCACGAAGAATTGATCGCAAAAAAGGAAATTTATGCAGAGCTTTACCAAATCCAAAACAGACCTCCCACCACCTTTTACTAAGTCAAACACCAAAATACGGAATCATCAGCATGAGCAAATTGAAGTCAACAAAAATAAAAGACACAGGGCAACGCTCCATTATTATTATGCCGGATGATACGGCCAGTTCAATAACAGAGGCTATCAACAACGCTAAAATCTCCATCCGGGTAAAGATGTTTCGCTTCTCCGATCCCGGACTGATCGGTGCCATCATCGCAGCTAAAGCACGGGGGGTAAAAGTAAAAGTGATGCTAAATCCTGCAAGGCGGGATGGAGCCGAAGAAAATGAATTGACGCTTCAAACACTTAAAAATGCCGGCATCGAAATAAAAAGCACCAATCCCGATTTTAGTTTAACGCATGAAAAATCGATGGTGATAGATGACACAATCGCCTTTATTAAATCGCTAAACTGGGAAACAAAAAACCTCACGGATACACGGGACTACGCTATCATCACATCTCATCCACTTGAGGTAGCCGAAGTAATCATGTGCTTTGAAGCGGACTGGCAGCGAAAAGATTTTAATCCCGGCAAGGAGGCGCTTCTCATTTGGTGCAAAGGCAATGGCCGCGAAAAAATAGCCCGGTTTATTGATGAAGCAAAGCATACACTATTTATACAGAATGAAAAATTTCAAGACCTGGTGATTCTTGAACGTCTTGTAAGGGCGGCCTGCCGGGGCGTAAAAATACATGTGATGGTTCGTTCGCCACGTACCTTAAAAAAAGCGAAGCTGATTGAAGGAGTTGGCGGGCTTAGGATCATGAACCATGTGGGTATTGAAATTCATCAATTAACACATTTGAAATTGCATGGCAAAATTTTGCTGGCCGATGACTGTAGGGCAATTATAGGCTCCATCAATATTAGCCCCGGCAGCTTCGACAACCGTCGTGAACTGTCCATAGAAGTAAATGATGCATCCATTATAAATCGACTGCAGCAGATAGCAAAGTTCGACTGGGAAAACTCTCATAAACTTGACCTCAGTGATGAAGGATTATTTAAAGAGTTAGAGCTGCGTGGCAACATTGGCTCAGAAAAACCTGTTCTTAATTTGGACAAAAAAACAATGTAACGGATCATTTATACATTAGGGCATCTCTAAAAACTCATTTTTTTATTTGACCTCACCTTGAATTCCTCTCCCCCGAAAAATTCGGGGTCTTCGACAAAAGAGAGGAAAAGGAAAGTTTTTAGAGATGCCCATTAAATAAGCCTTTACGAAATTTTTAAAATTTGTAAAGGTATTTTCACTCAACAACAACTTTTAATGGCTTCAAAAGCCGCTCTTTAAAAGCTTGCAAATAACTGAACCAGGCAGCAGCAGTCGTAAACACTTGCGCTTTATTCCAGGCTGCGCCTGTGTAATATATCAATGGTTCATTTTTTTGTGTTGTCGTTTGAGCCAGTAGCTGTTCATTAGTAATCTTCATTTTTGTAGCGGGTGTTAAAAGGATTGAACCAATGCCGGTGATACCATCTTCGGCCATTTGCGGTTCCCAATAGCCCATAATGCCTTGTTGTTCATCCAAAAGCATTACCCCTTGGTCTTTTCTTTTAATGATGCCAACCACAGCAGGCATTGTCGGTTTTTCGCTGTATTCATAAAGCGCCTCAACACGGTTCAATTGCGAACCCGCATCTAAAGAAATCGTTTTGGTTGCTTTTACTTTCATTCCATTCACGTCCCATTCATCGTATTCCAATTGAAATGTAATGCGCAAAATTCCGATATCCAAGACTTTCCAACGAACATAGTTTTTTGAATGATAAATGGAATCATTCACATAAGGCGCAACATTACCTGCGCCTAACGTAAAACCTACGTGATAATAATCCAACCCATCGCCGATGTCTTCGTGGTATTTCCCTCGTTTGTAACGCTCATTGATAACCATTTTATCCGTACGCTTCACCCAAACGTCTATGCCATACGCCATTTCTTTTGGTGTTTGTTCCAATTCTTTTCCATACATTCTGAACGCAATTTTATCATTCTCCCAGGCAAAATCCTCTTTGCGCTCTGGTACATAACGTCCATAGGTTTTGGTTGGGAAATTGGCGGACTTGCCTTTTTGAAGCAATAAT
>JBBQKO010000009.1:0-36123 GCA_038327005.1 Chitinophagales bacterium
ATTAAAAAAGGATTGCAATTTGTAAAGCATTATTTTCCTGAATATAAAATACCGGAAAAAATAATTACCTACATCGGACCGGCAGACGGCTATGGTGATATTTTAACTGCTGATGCTTTGCTGATTGGGTTACACCATCACATGGGCAAAGATTTTTATTTATACAAATCTTCATTGGTACAGGAAACTTATCCTGAGTATTTATCCAATCGTTTTGAACCAGGCTACATTGCAGTAAACTGTATGAATAATATTGTAAACGATTTGTATCCCGAAAAATCGGACGACAAACCGTTGATAAATCAAATGATTGAAAAAGGAAAACGTTTGTACCTGCTAAACAGATTTTTACCAGGCGTTGAGCCCTATAAATTAATCGGGTTTACAAAAAAACAATGGGATGATGCCAACTCACACGAAGCGGTTATCTGGGACTTATTTGTAAAAAATTCTTACCTCCAGATAACAGATAAAAACATCATAAAAAATTACATTGGTGAAAGTCCGAAAACAGCCGAACTGGGTGAAGGTGCTCCGGGTAACATCGGCTCCTATACTGGCTGGCAAATTGTAAAAAAGTATATGCAAAAAAATGCTGCAACTACAGTGCGGCAATTAATGAATTTAGATTCGGAAATAATTTTTCAGGAAGCAAAATATAAGCCCTGATAATTAGGCAGCCTGTGCGCTGTGATGTTTTACCTTCACAACAACCTGACTTTGTCCTAGCATTTTCATTACCCTAAAGTGAGAGAAAAGTGCTGCTGTCATTGTATCGTATTTGTTATAAGGCAAATTGAATTCTTTGCATTTTTGCATTAATATTTTACTTATTGCAGGATAGTGTACATGACTAATCCTCGGAAAAAGATGATGTTCTATTTGAAAATTCAGCCCACCAACAAACCAGGAAATAACGGCATTATTCATGGCAAAATTTGAACTGGTTTTTAATTGATGCTCCGCCCATGCAGTTTCAACATGCTTTGTTTCATCAAGCGCTACGCTCTCAAACTCAGTATTTTCTACTACGTGAGCCAATTGAAATACCAATGAAAGGGTTAGTCCCATTGAAGCATGCAACACAAAAAAACCCAATAACCACGGGCCAAATCCCCAAACCATGATTGGGATAATAATATAAAAAGTAAGATAAGAAGCTTTGGTTGCCCAGAATATGATGTGATTTTTCGTGGTTAATTTCCATGCTTCAGTGGTATATATTCTCCTGGTAAAATACTTGTTAAAGTCCATAAAGAAAAGCCAGAAAATAGATGACAATGCATAAACAGGAACTAAATATAAATGCTGAATTTTATGCGCAGGCACCCACTTCTGTGTTTCGCACTGGCGAATGATTGGACTCTTTGCAATATCATCGTCTATGCCATCAACATTTGTATACGTATGATGAATAATATTGTGTTTTTGTTTCCAGAAATAAGCACTTGCCCCTAAGGCGTTTGCAGATAAACCAAGCAGATCGTTCAGCCATGGCTTTGTGCTATAACTGCCGTGGTTAGCATCGTGCATTACACTAAATCCGATACTGGCAAATGTAAATCCAAGTACTACACAAATAAGTAGGGCAGGCAACGCATTCAATTTTATAAAAACCAGGCTGCTATACATCAGAATGGCCGCACTTATCAGGGTGATCGTTTTTATGTATAGGCGCCAGTCTCCGGTTTTTTTAATACCGTTGGTTTCAAAATATTGATCTACGGAAGTCTTTAAACTTTGAAAGAATTGATTGTTTCGGTTGTCGAACGTAATCTTTGCCATTGAGAGATGATTGGTATTTTAAAGAAATGCAAGCCTGATTAAATGAAAATTGGATTTATTAACGTTATATCTTGCGCCTAAGATATGGCAAAATAGCTAAAAGCCGCTATTTAGTTCATCTTAAACGGTACAGTCATTTCAAATGCAGGGATAATAACATCAAAAGTTCTGTTGTTATTAGTATTCTCCATCGTATAAGTGCCATACATTTTACCCATTTCTGTGCGGAGATTACAACCACTGATGTATTGATATTTCCCTCCTTGATTTATCTGAGGTTGAACGCCTATCACACCTTCCCCCTCCACTTCCCGAAGGCTGCCGTTGGCTTCATAAATGTACCAATGGCGACGTAATAATTTTACCGGATAAATATTATTATTTTCTATGGTAATCCGGTAAGCAAACATAAACTCACTGTTGGCCGGATTGCTATACTCCGGCTGGTAGAATGTTTCTACACTGACTGTTACGCCTTCTGATATCTTTGAAATCATTTTATTTATCGTGTTCATACAAAAATAACCGAAAAAAATACTTTTTGTTCTAATTTGTAGCAGCAATAATCGTTAAATTCTTTTTTTATGCATGAAAAATCACATAAGTATTTAAAAAATGGAGTTACCATTTTATGGCAACCAGACAAACGCACGCACTCGAGCGTGTGTGTTTGAGGACTTTCTGCCGTTTTTAATCCTGCCATTAGCCCTTGGATTGATATGAGTAAGGCTGAAACGGAACGCATTGTACTTCAGGTTCAAAAATGCCCAAGCGGTGCATTGAGTATTTTAGATGATAAACAATCAAACCAAGACTTCGGCTTGTAGGATTGTCAAACCCTTTTAGCAGTTTTATATCCATTTTTTAACAACCATTGCAGCACTTTGTCCCTGTTATCGCCTTGCACAATTATTTCACCTTCTTTTACAGATCCACCTGTGCCACAAAATGTTTTAAGTTTCTTGCCAAAATCTTCTTTATCTGAGATAGTGCCAACGAAACCTTCAACCAAAGTTACCGCCTTACCGGCCCGGTGTCTGGTATCCAACCTTACTTTTAATTTTTGCTGAGCTGGCAATAGTGTATCTTCTTCGCTAATACTTTCTACTTCCGGTTTAAAATTTGGATCGGTTGAGTAAACCAATCCACCAAATGGGTTCAGTTTTATTTTAGACATGGTGCTTCATTTAGTATTCAATAATAACAGCCTTTAAACTTAAATCTAAACTTCTGGCCTGGTGAATGATGGACCCGCTTGAGACATAATCGACCCCGGTTGCAGCATAGGCCTCTATATTGTTTAAATTTATTCCGCCGCTGGCCTCAGTTTCATATTGCCCATCAATTATTTTTAATGCTTCAGCAATTAATTCCGGTGTAAAATTGTCCAGCATAATTTTATTTACTTTTCCAACGGACATCACCTTTTTTACATCGGATAAGCTACGGGTTTCTACTTCAATCTTTAAGCCCGGTTTTGTTGATTGAACATACGCATAGGCCTTTTCAATCGCCTTTTCAATACCGCCGCAGTAATCAATATGATTGTCTTTTAACATGATCATATCATACAACCCAAACCGATGGTTTACACCACCGCCAATTCGTACTGCTTCTTTTTCCAATACCCTAAAATTGGGCGTGGTTTTACGGGTGTCTAATAACATGGTCGTATAACCATCCAGTTTGTCTACATACAACTTTGTAAGCGTTGCAATGCCGCTCATTCGCTGCATACAGTTTAATACCAGGCGTTCGCACTGTAAGATGGTATGAACTTTTGCTTCTACCTTAAAAGCATTTTCACCAAATACCATCTGCTCACCATCTTTCTTAGTACTTGTAAATACAATATCAGGTTGCATATACCTGAATATTTTCTCTGCAACGGAAACGCCGGCTAGCACTCCGTTGTCTTTAATTTTCAAAACAGCTTTGCCCTTTGCGGAGGCGGAAATACTTGATAATGTTGAATGATCGCCATCGCCGATATCTTCAGCAAGGGCGTTCTTTATTAGTAATTTTAATTGTTCTTCGTAATGAATCATTCGCAAATTTATAAAAATAAAAAACCTGTAAGAGAAAAGTCTTACAGGTTGTAAAAATGAGGTGTAAAATATTACTAGCGGTTTTCAAAACGCAACTCCTGTAGCACCTGTATATCACCTTTTTGTTTCATAAAAATAGTAGTTCTGTAAGTGCCATTTTTGGTTTGCAAAGTGCCAATACAATACTGCGACCCGGCGTTTTCGCCTTTGTGTATGATATCAAAACTTTTCACAGGATTTGAAGCAAAGAAGTCTTTTAAAACCAATTCTGCCTGGCTCTTGCTATAGCTATTACTTTTGGATGGCATACTGATTTCAACACTGTTATCAAAATATTTTGCAACTGATGTTGCATTACCAGATCTCATAGCTACTATCACATCTTCAATCCCTATGTAAGCTGCGAAAGATGAAAGACAGGTAACGAGTAGGGATAATGTAAAAAAATGTTTCATATTTAGTCTTTTAACGGATACAATTTTGCCAAAAACGTGCCAAGGTTAAAGGTTGTTGGTAAGTAATATTATGAAAAGATAATTAGCTTTTTTCAAAAGCCTTAAAAAAGTTAACTTTGAGCTATGAATACGAAAAAAACAATCCTTGTAATAATGGACGGCTGGGGCCTTGGAAAGATTAAAAGCAGCGATGCCATTCAAAACGCCAATGTACCATTTGTAACCTCTTTGTACACAAAATATCCAAACTCCACGCTGGTAACCTGTGGCGAAGATGTAGGACTGCCAGACGGGCAGATGGGCAACAGCGAAGTTGGTCATTTAAACCTTGGCGCAGGAAGAATTGTGTACCAGGAACTACAACGGATCAATGTAGCCATTCGCAGTGGCGAATTTCAACAAAATAAAGTCATTTTAGATGCGATACGTTTTGCAAAAGCAAATAATAAGCCGCTTCATTTAATAGGGCTCGTCAGCAACGGCGGTGTTCACTCACATATCAATCACGTAAAGGCATTTGCTTCACTTTGCCAAGCAGAAGGATTAGCTGATTTATTGGTTCATGCTTTTACAGATGGCAGGGATACAGATCCAAAAAGCGGTCTTGGTTTTTTAACTGAATTAAAAGATCATCTGGATCAAACAACCGGCGCCATCGCCAGCATTATCGGAAGATATTTTGCTATGGACAGAGATAAACGCTGGGAAAGAGTGAAACTGGCCTACGATGCAATGGTGAATGGCATTGGCTTTAAGACTGATGACATATTGGCTGCCGTTAAAAAATCTTATGCAGATGGAGTGTCTGATGAATTCATAAAGCCAATTATTAACAGCAATATAGCCAATGGCAAAATTAAGGATGGAGATGTTGTAATCAGCTTCAATTTTAGAACAGACCGTTGCAGGGAAATAACAGAAGTGCTTACTCAAAAAGACATGCATGAATTGGATTTGCATAAACTGGATTTGCATTATACAACTATGACGCAATATGACCAGACTTATAAAAATGTGCAAGCAATTTTTGAAAAAGATGACCTTGTAAATACCATGGGAGAAATTTTACAGCAAAATGGCAAAACCCAGATCAGGATCGCCGAAACAGAAAAATACCCACATGTTACTTTCTTTTTTAGTGGTGGCCGGGAAGTTCCTTTTGATGGAGAAAAAAGAATTATGATTCCTTCTCCCAAAGTTGCTACCTACGATCTTCAACCCGAAATGAGTGCATTTGAATTAACGAATGCCATCATCCCGGAAATTGAAAATAAAACAGCAGATTTTATTTGTTTGAATTTTGCAAATGCAGATATGGTAGGCCATACCGGTGTTTGGGAAGCTGTTATAAAGGCCGTTGAAACGGTAGACGCCTGCGTGGAAAGAGTAGTAACTACTGCATTGAAGAGCGGTTACACAATCTTTATTTTAGCAGACCATGGCAATGCGGACTATGAGATCAATGAAGACGGCACCCCCAATACTGCCCACACTTTAAACCTGGTTCCGTTTTTTGTGATAGACAATGAATGGAAAGGCACTGTAAAAAATGGTAAATTGGGCGATATTGCACCTACCATTTTAACAAGAATGGGGTTACCAATTCCATCGGAAATGACGGGCGATATTCTAATTGAAAATTAAATAATATCAACATGAAAAAAATATTGAAACTTTTGGGTATTATCTTGCTGTTTGCATTTATTGTGATCCAGTTTTTTCGTCCTGCTAAAAATACCAGCACCGATCCTGCGGCTTTTGCCAATGATATCAGCAAAGCTTTTGAAGTGCCGAACGATGTACAATTGATTCTTCAAACCAGTTGCTACGATTGCCATAGCAACAATACAAAGTATCCCTGGTATTCCAATATCCAACCGGCGGCATGGTGGTTAAATGATCATGTGTTGGAAGGTAAAAAAGAAGTCAACTTTTCTGAATTCGCATCCTACAGAATTGGGCGGAAATACAAGAAATTTGAAGAGATTATTGAACAGTTAGAGGAGAATGAGATGCCCTTGTCATCCTATACCGTTATTCACAAAAATGCAATTCTGAATAAAGATCAAAAATTAAGTTTGACGAATTGGGCAACTGTTATCAGGGATAGTATGAAAGTACAATATCCTGCAGATAGCTTGAAACGTCCACAAAAACCTCAACAAGTAGCTACTAAATAACATTTTAGGTTTTAAATAATGTTCAATCCAAAAAAAATATTGGCAGCTTCAATGCTGGTTTGTTTAGCAGCGCCAATATTTTTTTTGGTTGCATTTTTTATTAAACAACAGCATATTCAGCATGAAATGAAAGAAAAGCTGGAGTATACCTCGCTTCAAACAATTGCCATTAAAATGTCTGAATTCAAATGGGCAAAAAAAGGTAAGGAGATTATTATTAACGGACAATTATTTGATGTAAAAGCAATTGTTATCAATAAAAATGAAATAATCGTGACAGGATTATTTGACGACGATGAAAATAAATTGGAAGAAGTATTCTTATCCGTTATGCATCAGAAAAAAAATGAACCAGCCCCAATAAATAAGCTAATACTAAAATTTATTTTAACACCTGCCTTTATAAAAAATGCTATAGCATTCACAGCCTGCTTAGCCGGGAATCCTGCGTCTTTATTCGGTTACTACGATGAAGCCCTCACCAGCCAATCTGCTGCAATAAACACTCCGCCACCAATTAGTTAGTCTTTCATTTATTTTTTAGGATCACTTATTTTATAGGTGCGTTATGCTGTGTAATTAAAGCAAGCACCATTTTACAAAAACCCATCGAATGAGAAAAAACTATCTAATTATAGGAGCTATTTTATTGCTCCAAAATATTCATGCGCAACAAAAAAAGGGCACAATTGGAGATACATCCAGAAACAATATATTACTGGAGGAGGTTGTTATGTCATCAAGTAATTTTGCAGAAAAGAAAAAATACATAGCACAAAAAATCGAAGTAATTTCTGCCAAAAGCATTGCACAAATCAATGCGCAAAATACCGGCGATCTGTTGGCTAATACAGGAAAAGTATTTGTTCAAAAAAGTCAGCAGGGAGGCAGCAGTCCCATTTTACGTGGCTTTGAAGCCAGCCGGATTCTATTGGTGATTGATGGCGTGAGAATGAACAATGCCATTTATAGATCGGGACATCTCCAGAATATAATTACTACCGACCAAAACTCATTAAGCCGGGTGGAAATAATGTACGGTCCGTCATCTACTATTTATGGAAGCGACGCATTGGGTGGAACCATTCATTTAATTACAAAATCACCCGTGCTGTCCGGAGATAAAAATTCCCTTTTCACAGGCACGGCATTTACCAGGTATAGTTCGGTTAATAATGAAAAAGCCATTCATGTAGATGCCAGTATTGGTGGTAAAAAGTTTGCCTGGTTTCAAGCCTATAACTACAGCGATTTTGGTGATATGAAAATGGGTGGTAATTACAATAAAAAATATCCCGATTTTGGCAGACGAAGTAAATACATTGGACAGCTTAATGGCATTGATACCGTACTTACAAATCCGGATGACCGGGTACAAAAATATTCAGGTTATAAGCAATGGGACATCACTCAAAAGTTTTTATACAAACAAAATAACCAGATCAGCCATTCTTTAAATTTTCAGCTATCCAACACCAATAATGTACCTCGTTACGACCGGCTGCAGGATGTTCGGAATTTTGGAGGTAGCATTGGCACTACATTACGTTTTGCAGAATGGTATTATGGACCTCAAAAAAGATTACTGGGTGCATATGAATTAAATGCGGTTGAAACAGGTTTTTTTGATGAACTAAAGGTAAATATTAGTTATCAGGATATTGAAGAGAGCCGCATCACAAGAGAATACAGGCGAATGGATCGCTTTGACAAGCAGGTAGAAAAAGTAAAGGTATTTGGAACTACCATCAGTGGCAGAAAAATGATGGGTGCCAATGAATTGGTTTTAGGAGCAGATGCTCAGCTAAATGATGTAAAATCCAGCGCTAGCAGAACCAACCTGAACACGGGTGCTATTGGCAAATTAAACTCCCGTTACCCTGATGGTAAAAATAAAATGAACAACTTTGGTATTTATGCACAACACATTTATAAATTTAACAATAAAAAATTAGTGCTAAATGATGGGCTTCGTTTGCAGGCAATCAGTTTAACTAGTAATGTGCTGGATAATTCCTTTCTGAATTTGCCTGATACAGCAGTAAAGCAAACCAATTTAGCCATCACAGGAAATGCAGGACTTATCATTACTCCCCAAAAAAACACCATTATCAGGGTGTCGTTTTCTTCAGGATTTAGAGCACCCAATATCGATGATCTGTCAAAGATTTTTGAGTCCAGTACAGCAGTAAGGCAAGTGGTAGTACCCAATGCAAATCTTAAACCGGAGTACACCTACAACCTGGATCTATCAATTAACCAGGTAATTGCAGATAAAGTAACGATTGAAGCAACCGGATTTTATACCTGGTTTAACAAGGCCATTATTAAAGCCCCCTTTCAACTAAATGGAGAGGATTCAATTATTTTCAATGGTGTAAAAAGCCAGGTATTGGCCAGTCAGAATGTGAACAAAGCTACCCTTTACGGTTTCACTCTTGGAGTAAATGTATCAGTTATTGATGGTCTAAGTATTAACAGTACGCTCAGTTATACTAAGGGAAATTATAAAACGGATGATAGTAAAACATCCAGCATTTATGAAAAACAGCCTACTGGATCCTATCTGTTGGTTAATAAAAAGGTATCCAGTAAACCATTGGATCACATCCCACCGCTGATGGGTAAAACAAGTATTACCTGGCAGCACAAAAAAATAAATGCAGAATTTTACCTGCTTTACAATGGATGGAAACACTTGGATGAGTTTAACAGTGATGGAGAAGACAATGCCCAATATGCAACTGCAGTTGGTATGCCTTCCTGGTTAACTGCCAACTTGAAAACTAGCTGCAACTTAACAAAACACCTGCAGGTACAGATTGGAGTAGAAAACTTTTTTGATAAAAACTATCGATATTTTGCGTCTGGCTTTTCGGCTGGTGGCAGAAATTTCATGGTTTCAATAAGAGCAAACTGGTGAAAGTAGGGAAGAAACAGCCAAAATATTTTTTTTGACTGTTTCTCTATATGCAGCAGTTTAACAAAGTATTTTGTCTATATTTATGGGGTAAACAAAGCACAAATATGACAGAAGAGCTTATGCTGGCCGGATGTCTTTCCAATAATGCCGCTTCTCAAGAGGCATTGTATAGCCGATTTAGCCCCCGAATGTTGGGAGTTTGTTATCGATTTGCAAAAAACAGGGAAGATTCTGAAGATATGCTTCAGGAAGGTTTTATAAAAATTTTCTCGCAAATACACCAGTATAGAAGTGAAGGCGCATTAGAAGGTTGGATCAGAAGAATTATAGTTCATACCTGTATTAATTTGTTGAAGAAGAATAAAAAATTCTCCGACAGTTTAGACATTTCTTTTGCAGGTGCTGTTGGTATCAGGGAAGAAAGTATTCCTTCTATCATGCAGGCAAAAGAAGTAGTTGAATGTATCAGATTGTTACCAATCGGATATAGAACAGTATTAAATCTTTATGCGATAGAAGGTTATTCGCATAAAGAAATTGGTGGAATGTTGGATATAGAAGAAAGTACCAGCAGATCTCAATACACGAGAGCAAAAGCTATGCTGGAAGATGTTTTGGTTAAAAAGAAAATAATGTTGAAGCCAAAAGCCAAGACTTCTTTTTTTGGAAAAGTGGCTTCAAAATAGGATTTACCAAACTAACAAAGGAACCAAAAGAAAACTTGGGAAAGATGGACAGAGATTTTCATACTGACGACTTTGAACGATTGCTGAGAGAAAAGTCAGACGAATTCAGAATGTACCCGTCCAAACGGATTTGGCACAGCATTTACAATAATATTCATCCGGGGCATAAATGGCCATCTGTGGCAATGTGCATTACCCTTATTTCCGCATTGCTCTTAATAGGTTATCTTAACACAAGGAATGCCAATTCTTATAGCGGAATCAATAAAATTGACAGCAACAACCAGACTGCAGGGTTCATTCAGACAAAATCAACTCAAATAGTTTCTCCGGCAATAATTGCTGACGATATTTCCAGCACCGATCCTTTTGCAAAAAACATATCCGACAAGAAAACCAGATTTAAAAACTCAAGTTCAACCGAAAATTCAACATCTCTAAAATCTACTTTCGATATCGCCTTAAAGACCAGTCAGCAAACATCTAATTTAGAAACCTCGGTATCAGTTAGTATAATAGCAAGTAACGTTGATTTACTAACCATTAATCCAATTGATAAGAAAACTAACAGTCAGCTCGTATTAAATAATATTGCATCAACTGATGAAATTGAGGCTAATATTAAATCTCAAAAAGATTTAAAAACGATCCCTGTAAATGATTTTGTCGAAATGAAAATAGCAAACCAAGCTATCTCAACTATGAACGAATCACAGGGTGTGCAGTCAATAGATCATGCGGTTATAGTTGATTTCGGCAGTTATTCTACCCAGGAATTTAACAACGAAGAGGTTGGTACTAAAACTGCTATTCAGGTTGAAAAGATTGTATCGAAAATTGAGAATTTGAAGCTTGTTCCTACCAAAAATAAAATGGTAAGTACAGATGATAAAAACTGGATTGATCATTATGCATTGTACAACAGACCGGCACCTAAAAAGTGGGCAAATAAGCTAGATTGGCAAATATACGCCACTCCTACTGTTGTTTACAGGTCACTTAGCAGCAGTAGTGCATTTGGAAATACATTGAATGCAACTCCATTCGCAATCTCATCTTCCAATCAAAACATCAATTCCGCTGTAACTCAAACGCCTTCGCTGGGTTTTGAACTTGGAACGGGACTGAAATATCTGATTTTAAAAAATGTTAGAATAAAGGGAGGATTTCAATTAAATTTTACCCGTTATAATGCACATGCTTTTGAAAACTCACATCCTGTTGCTACAAAGCTGACGATGCATAATTTTGAAACAAAAACATCTTATGAGGTTTACAGGTCAACAGCTTACTCAAACAATAGTGGACTTGAATCTATAAAACTTCACAATGAAACATTCCAGATATCGCTGCCTATAGGTGCTGATCTAAAATTGATTGGTAATGATCGGTTAGCATTGAATGTTGGAGCAACCATTCAGCCAACTTTTGTTGCAGGGGGAAAATCCTATCTTATTTCCTCTGACAGGCATAATTATGTAAAAGAGACTTCAATGCTAAACAGGTGGAATCTCAATGCCGGATTTGAAACTTTTATTTCTTTTAAATCAAATGGACTAACCTGGCAAATAGGACCTCAATTTCGCAAACAATTATTTTCAACGAATAATAAAACATTTGCTGTAGAAGAGAAATTAGTAAACTATGGCATTAAGTTTGGAATTTCCAAAACTTTAAAATAATAATTTTTTCGGCTACAAATGATTGCTAAACCTTTATTATAATCCACTGATCTGCTCTGGCAAGTTCGTTATTGTTCTTTCATTTCCAATCCATCTGCGGTGCTTTTTGTTTAGATAGCCATTCTATGTAATTTTGATAGATGAAGAGATTTTGTTTCATTACAATTAGCATTCTAATATTTTATGGTTGTTCAAATAATGGTGAACAGTCACACCCATCACAGGAAACTAAGTCGGCAAAAACAGATTCATTTTTCCCGGTTACTTCATTTATCAAAGGCCAGATGATTACTTTAGATTCTTTGCCAATAACTCCATTACAATTGACGAGCATTAAAGGGAATACAGATTCTGCCTGGATTTCAAAAGATAAATTAAAGGATTTATATTCACCTTTTATCACGCCGGTGATTGATGAAACTAACCTGACTGAATATTTCAAAGAAAACAGTTTTAGTGACCAAACACTGAATGCAGTCACTTTTACTTATGATCCAATCGGAAAGCTTCCGGATTCAATCTCGCTTCGCCATTGGGATGTTTACATTCATCCTGAAACCGGAAATGTGATTAAGGTGTATATTGTAAAACAAGTTAAAATAGGTGGTCAAATAGTTACCCAACAACTAACCTGGCAAACTAATAAAATGGCTAAAATCTCAACCATTCTGAACAAACCAGATGGTAGTATGTCGTTAGAAAAAGAAGTGGTTCTAATTTGGGATTTTTCTGGCGTTATCAGGTAGCATAATTCATTTCATCGGATATTGTATGCAGATTATGATACCAGTCATTAACATTTTTGCTTCAATTGAACCCGTAATAAATAAAACTAAAAATTTAGAACCCAATCAACATGTGTTGACAATTTTGGTTACACAATTTACGCTAGTAGTTTATAAATAATGACACAACAGGAATTTTCAGCATTAGCAGATACTATCCCATTGCAAGCCGGCATATACAAGTACTATGATGCTGATAATGAATTGTTATATGTGGGTAAAGCGAAAAGTCTTCGCAAAAGAGTAAGTTCGTATTTTTCAAAAACGTACGTTAACTACAAAACACACGAACTGGTTCAAAGAATTCGTAAGATAGAATTTACGATTGTAAATAGTGAACAGGATGCATTTTTATTGGAAAACTCTTTGATAAAAAATTTTCAACCACTGTTTAATATCAACCTGAAAGACGATAAAACCTACCCCTATATTGTAATTAAAAATGAACCTTTTCCCCGGGTATTTTTTACGAGAAAAAAGATAAATGATGGATCACAGTACCTTGGCCCATATACTTCAGTTGGCAAAGTAAGGGAGCTGCTTGATTTTATTAAACAAAATATTCAGTTAAGAAGCTGCAAACTAAACCTAACTAAATCCAACATAGAAAAAGGCAAATTCAAAGTATGCCTGGAATACCATCTTGGAAACTGCAAAGGCCCTTGTGAAGGATTACAATCGTTGGATGATTACAATGATGGGATCGATCAATTAAAAAATTTGCTGAAGGGAAACCTGTCGCCGGTAATTCACCATTTCAAAGAAGAGATGCACCAGCATGTAGAAAACCTTGAATTTGAAAAAGCTGAAATGATTAAAAAAAAGCTGGATCATTTACAAGTGTATAAAGCAAAATCTACCATTGTAAATGAACGAACTGGCACAGTAGATGTTTTTAGCATTTTAGAAGAAGGCGATACAGCCTACGTAAATTACTTAGCTGTAAGTAACGGTAGTATTGTGCTAACCAAAACCATTACCCTTAAAAAGAAACTGGACGAAACGGAGGTTGAGGTTTTGAGTTTTGCTATAGCCCAGTTAAGAGATACATTTAATAGTGAGGCAAAAGAAATCATTATCCCTTTTGCAATCGACTACCCACAAAAAGAAATCAATATTACCGTACCACAGGCTGGCGACAAAAGAAAGCTGCTGGATCTTTCCGAAAAAAATGTGAACTACTTTAAAGAGGAATTGAAGCGAAATAAAATGTTGCTGCTGGAAGACAAAACTTCCACTGAAATAAATGCAGTTTTGGTTCAATTGCAAAAAGATTTGCAACTTTCAGCAGTGCCTGTCCACATCGAATGTTTTGATAACTCCAATTTCCAGGGGAGTTATCCTGTATCGGCCATGGTTTGCTTTAAAAACGGACAACCCAGTAAAGACGAATACAGGAGATACAATGTTAAGACGGTGGAAGGCATCAATGATTTCGCAACCATGGCAGAAGTAGTCTATCGCCGCTATAAGCGACTTTCGGAAGAGAATAAACCATTTCCTCAACTGGTTATTATTGACGGTGGCAAAGGCCAATTAAGTTCTGCAATGGAAAGTATTAAGAGATTAAATCTGGAAGGAAAAACAACCCTGGTGGGATTAGCCAAAAACGAAGAAGAGCTATTTTTCTATGGAGACCAGGAATCAAAAAAATTACCCTGGGATAGCGAAAGCCTAAAGTTGATCCGGCGAATAAGAGATGAGGTACATCGGTTTGGAATTACATTTCACCGAAACCAAAGAAGTAAGGGCACCCTAAAAAATGAATTGGAACAAATAGAAGGTATCGGCAAAGCAACGATTGATGTACTGCTTAAAACTTTTAAATCTGTAAAAAATATCAAGGCAAAATCTACTGAAGAACTTGCGTCCGTAATAGGTAATTCGAAAGCAAAAATTATCACTAATTATTTAAGCACGATTAATAATATTGCTTGGGCAAATAAAAACATCTAAACTAAATTTATGACTGCATAAATAAAAAGGCCCCGGTTTTACTTGGGGCCTTTTTAATATCATCAAATTACTCATTAGTAACTCCATAAATCCTGTTCGTAGTTAAATATCTTCTCTTTGATTCTTTCCCCCTCCAACAGTTGGAAAACGCCATTATCTACTAAACCCTTTTGGTATTTAATCGGCATGTCAAATGGGTTATCGATGGTACTTTTAATGATTCTTCCGCTAAACATTCTGCTTTCAAATAATTCTTCCCAACTCATTCTTGCACCAAAGTTCTTGCCATTGTACACCTCGTGTTTTGCAAATATTGGTCTCATATCCGGGTAATATATCCAAAACATTTCTGTTTCACCAAGATCTATACCCGTTGAAGTAATCACCCTTTTTAAAGGAGCTATACCAAGAATTCGCCAGAAAAGTCGTGAACTCTCTTTGTCGAAAATCACTTCCTCTTTGATTTTGAATTTGTAGAACGAGTCTAAATTGACTTCCCGAACAACATCCTTGGTACCGGTTTTAACACCAAGAGAATCAAATATATCAACGATTTCAACTCCACCTGAAATTTTTTCAGCTACCTGCCCGATTGTTAAAGGTGTTGTAAACCTGTCGTCAATATTATCAAAAACGGTAACTGCGCTGTCTTGGATTGCTTTCATTATTATTGAAATAAACCGTTGGTTACCGTTGTTCTCATCTGCTGAATACCTAAAAGGTAAATTCATTTTTTCTCTGGTGTCAATTTCACGCCATATTTTATGACGGAAAACTGCATCATCTACTCTAATATGTTCATATGCCAAAGGAGTTCTGTCCCGGATATCTTTTGTTTCTACTGCTTCATCAGGACGAAGTGATTTCTTGATCTTTGGGATTGGCAAACTATCAATTTTTGGAGCTGGGGGAGGTACAGCCGCTAAAGTTGCAACAGAATCAATCTGTGCGGTCGGCGTAATTTTAGCTTTTGTTTTTGCCTTTGTTGTTTTGGTTGTATTGGTACGTTTTTGTACCGCACGCTTTTTGACCGGCTTTTTTTGAGCTTGCGCCATCGTAACACATAAGCCCATAAAAACAAACAACACAATAAACTTTACAGAATGCTTTATCATAGCATGATTTTTTTTAGATTTTAATATAACACTATACCAACACCCTGGATAGTCCGCTGTTTACCATCAGGTCCCTGAACTTTTACATTATCAAATGTAACACTTGTGCCAGGGCCAGCTCTTTGTATTAACGCACTAAGAGATGACAAATTGTTTGAGCTGATGGTTTGCATTTGTACATTCGCAAAATTTGCACCAGAAAAATAAACCATAGCACTTATTACACTAAAGTTAGCGGCAAAATCAAAGTTCTCCAATTCAGCTCTGCAATATTGCTGGCTTTTGAAACTACCAGATGTCATTCTCGTACCACCCGGTCCTACTTTAAATATTGGGTTAGGAATCTCCTTTACCCTAAACTCAAATTGAGTAGTTTTTTTATCTGCTGTTACTGTTATTGACGCTTTTCCCGGAGTAGTTACACGTGCAACCCTATTTCCATTAGAGCCACTTAGTGTGCCACCTGTCATAGAAACATTCGTTTTATCCCAACCGGAACCAGAAGAAATTGTGATTGGATTATCTACACCAATATAAAACACATTCATTTTATCTAGCATAACAGCAGCTCCTCCTGGTGTTCCCACTGTATATTCCACTTCTTCCGTACTGGTTTGTGAAACACCATTCTGATCAAGATATCGAATTGTAACAGGTACTTTACGTACCCCAGATCCGCTTGCTGATACTTTGTAGGTTCCCTTACCATCGATAACCGGCACATTAGATCCACCAATTGAAATCTGAGGCTGAGCAGCTGAACTGTACGCACCAATACCTGCAGTGATTGAAACTTCTTGTCCTGGCATTACGTAGTTCGACGTTTGACCAACAAGAACGCCAGTCTTATCAAATATTACAGCTACTGCTCCAATTTGTTCATGGCAATAAGTAACAACCTGATTCTCTGCGTTTTTAACATTGTTTTGGAATTTACTAAGCAAAGTCAAACCAGCTACCGTTGGTGTCATGTCGAAATATGCATTTGTAAATTCCTTTTTTGTACCATCTTGTCCAATTGGAGGTTCAACATCTACCGGCAAGGTCTTTGCAAATTTTGTGCTGATTGTTGGATCAATAGCCAGCATAGCTGCTTTGTAAGCTTTTAATTTCGCCTCCAATTCTTTTCCTTTTCCCTGCGTACCAAATAAACGGGAGGCAGCCTCAAGGTTATCTTCTTTAAAAGATTCTTTTCCGTCTACCAATTCTAAACCGGCAGCCATCTTAAGTTCTTTTTTCAAACCTTCGATGTAGCTGGTCATATCATCCGATAACTTTTTTGCCTGCTCAGCTTTCGGTTGCCATATTTTAGCTTTATCGGCCGTTTTTGAGTCAGCCAATTTATCGTTTAAAGATTTATATAATGTACTGTTAGCTGCAGCAAGGTTATTGCTTGAATTCTGCAAACTGGTATCAACCACTTTAAAGGCGTTCAGGATCTCACTTGATACATTCAATGCCAGCAAAGCTGTTAACACCAAATACATTAAGTTGATCATCTTCTGCCGGGGCTCTTTAGGTAAAGCCATAGTATTTCAGATTTACGATTGTTTTATTGAATTGATTGATTGTTTCCTATTTTCATCATAACTAACGAAATACATTTTGCTGGTTTCGTTAAAGAGAATCAATATAAATATTACTTAACCTGCATTGCACCTAGCATGTTGCCATACACAGTGTTTAATTTTCCCAGGTTGCCGGCTAACAAGGCAATTTGATCTTTCGCTTTATTTGCATCATCTACACTATTCATCATAGCGCTGCTAGCTTCAGCCATTTTACCGTAAAAGCTATTCAGTGCCTTCAGATGGTTATTGCTTTCTTTCAATTCCAATTCGTAAATGGTATTTAAACTTCCAAGGTTTTTGGTAAGCACCTGTACCTGCTCATGAAATCCTTTAGCACTTTCAGATGCATTGTTAAAAGACGACATAGTATTTGCACTGTTGTTGAATGCAGTAGACATCGATCCTATTGCCAGCGTTGCTTCCTTTGTTTTATTACCAAATTCGTTGGTTGATTTTACAATATCCCCGATATCAGACAATCCGCCTACGGTAGACCCAAGTTTTGAAAAACTTTCACTCAATTTTTTCAGATTCGTGGGAGTGATATCAGATTCCTGTAACATTTTTTCCATACTTTTTAGCGCCGGGTTACCAGATTCAGCCGGTGCTGCGGCAGGCATATGAGGTTCGGGAGGCGGAGCAAAAACATATAATAATGCATACCCCAGGAAGATACCAGCTTCTACATACAACCCAATTTTTAACCAGGTGTCGGCTCCGGGAGCATGGGTTATTTTGAAAAGCGCACCTAATAACACCGGCACCGCAGCCGCAGATACTAAAATGTTAAGAATACGATCGATTGGGCGAGATTGACCAGAAGCCATAATTTTTTTAATTTAAAATTTAATTGAGGGGGTTGAATTTATTATTTTAATATGCATTATACTCTCAGCTTATAATTTGCTTATAAGTATTTGCCCATATGTTCCATTTAGTTTTGGAAATGATTATTTGCCTTTTCTCATTACTGGAGGCAAGTCGATTACACAACGAAAGCCAATGTAAGATTTTGTTGTATCCTGGTACTCATAATTTCTGGTACTTGTCTGTAGAAAGTATCCAACATCTTTCCAACTACCACCGCGGATAACTTTACGCTTCATACGTGGAGGATCGGTATCCTTTGCATTCCAGCGAATATCAGGATTCATATCGTGTTGAAAATTATATCCACCTTCATAATATAATGAGGAAGTCCACTCTGCTACATTCCCAGACATGTTATACAATCCAAAGTCATTAGGCCAGTATGCATCAGCCCTAACAGTATAAAAACCACCATCTTCAGGATAATTACCACGACCAGGTTTGAAGTTTGCCAACAAACATCCTTTTCTGTTTCTTAAATAAGGTCCGCCCCATGGGTAAGGTGATTGTGAACGTCCACCACGTGCTGCATATTCCCACTGAGCTTCGGTTGGAAGACGGAAATCGGATTCGGTGATTCTTTTTTTGGATTCCAGAAAGCCATTCAAATATTGTGTTCTCCATTCGCAGAAGGCACTAGCTTGCTTCCAGGATACACCCACAACAGGGTAGTTACCAAATGCCGGATGACTATAATATTTTTTTGACATTGGTTCATTGTAAGCATAAGCGAAATCTCTTACCCAACAAAGTGAATCGGGATAAATTTGGATGTCTTTTTTAACAATGAATTTTGACCTTTGAACGCCAGCATTTTCTCTCTTTGAGGCTTCTTTATAATCAAAAGTTTCAGAATGATAAATCAACTTAGAAGGATCTAATTCCTTTTTATTGAAAATACGATTGTCTGGCGTAAGGATCATGGCGTCAATTTTTTCCATGGTAGCTTTATCACCCCATTTAATTGTCTTCGCCTTTTTCCAGTCGATGTATTCATTACCATCCGGAGCTTGCTTAATAAATCCCATTTGCTTTGCAGCAATTGAATCTCTTACCCAATTGGTAAACTGGCGGAACTCGTTGTTTGTAATTTCAGTAGCATCCATCCAAAAGCCACTAATTGATACCTGCTTGTTACGGGCAGTATAGGCGTAGTTTACGTCTTCATCACTGGGGCCCATGTGAAACGTTCCCGGTGGAATGTAAACCATTCCAGGAGGTTTGGGAAGACTCCAGCTTTTGGCAGGTGCAACTCCGTACAACTGACCATCATTAGGCAAGTCTTGACCTTTTTTACTTTTGCCTAACATTTTACAGCCAGACAAGGATGCTATAGCCAATACGGCTATGATAATTAATGAACTGTTCTTCATTGTTTTAACTTTGAGGGTATGGCAAATGTAATGATTATTTTGAATTATGCTCTTCTCGTTACACTTTGCACTATCATTTTTTTGTAATGTTTAATAGCACAAGATTAAAAACGAACAACAAACCATTATATTGTGCTTTTATCTTGTTATTTTATTTGTGTTTCCAATCTGTTCAATTAATAATTGTATATCTGAAACTGGTGTTGAACATGTATAGTTTTTACAGCGATAAATCAATACTGGTTTCACTTCTGGCTTATTTGCCAGTAACGGATATTTCATGTTTTCAGTTGTCCCAGACATTACAATTAAATTAGGAATAAAGTTTAACAATATCTTACTGGTTACTGCCAAATGATCGGTTCCTATTACAGCTATTTCATTCATTCCAGCCTTTTGTTGAAGCAATAATGAAGCCCAAATTCCAAACGATCCAGGGTATTTGATAATGGAGGGTAATAATACTTCTACCATTTTTGTCGCCCGAAGGCTCCAATCTGGCTTATCAAAAATAATTGCCAATTGAAACAAGTTTTCAGCCATAATCGCATTGCCTGATGGCGTAGCGCCGTCGTATATTTCCTTTTTTCTTACTATTACATCTTGCTGATTTAAATTAGTAAAATAAAAGAAAGAATCACTTTCATCACTAAAATTTTTAATTACATACTCACAATAGTCACATGCGCTTCGGATATATACATCATTTAAGGTTGTTTTATAAAGTTGAATGGATGCCGCAATCAGGTTTGCATAATCATCCAAAAACGCAGGATAATTTGCAAAACCATTCTTATAGGTATGCTTTAATCCCAAGTCTTCATTTACGTCTTTGAATTTGTCGACTACAAATTGAAAGTTTTTTACCGCCAAACTTTTATAGGTCTCATGCTGGAGTACAACACCTGCCTTTGCAACGGCCCGTAACATGAGAGCATTCCATCCTAGTATAATTTTATCATCCAAAGCAGGCTTTACCCGTGTATCCCGAACCGCTGATATCTTTCGTATACACCGATTGATAACCACAAAAAAATGATCTTCCTGGATGTTCTTCACGCTTAAAAAAGAATTTATTGGCGATAATATTCTTAAAATGTTTTTTCCCTCCCAGTTACCTTCTTCTGAAATATCATAGAAATCACAGAATAAGCCGGCATCATCACCCAATAATTTATCAATTTCCCCCTTTGACCACACATAATATTTTCCTTCTTCGCCTTCGCTGTCTGCATCCAATGCGGCATAAAATCCTCCTTCCTTATCCAATAGTTCGTTGGTAACAAACAATATTGTTTTGTGTATCGCATCTTCGTATTTCTTATCTGCTGTAATCTGGAAGGCATCACACAAGATACTAATGAGCAACGCATTGTCATATAGCATTTTCTCAAAATGAGGAGCAAGCCATTCATTGTCGGTACTGTACCGGGCAAGTCCACCCCCTATATGATCATAGATTCCTCCTGTAAGCATTTTGTCTATAGAAAGCAAGGCATGCTGCAAGGCATGTTCATATCCTGTAAAATAATGGTACTGTAACAGGAACTGAATGGTGAATGTTTGCGGAAATTTAGGCGCTTTTCCAAAACCACCCCATTGTGTATCTGCCGTTTTCATAATTGCAGCAAACATCGCATCACATTGTTCAATTGAAACCATTGGATCACCATCATTTCCGGAAACACTACTTTCTTTTAAACTAAAATTATTTGATTGCTTAAGATGGTCAGTCAGGTTCTCGGCCTGGGATTCTATTTCATTTCTGCGATCTTTCCAGGCAGTACAAATACCCTGTAAAACATCCGTCCACGACGATCTGTTAAAAGCTTTCACAGGAGGAAAATAGGTGCCTCCAAAAAAAGGTTTTGCATCGGGGGTTAGAAAAACATTGAGCGGCCATCCCCCACTGCCACTGATTGCCTGAACCGCATCCATATAAATATGATCTAAATCTGGCCGCTCTTCCCTGTCGATTTTAATATTAATAAAGGAGTCATTCATCATCTGTGCCACTGATTCATTCTCAAAACTTTCCCTTTCCATCACATGACACCAATGACAAGCTGAATAGCCAATGCTGACCAGAATTACTTTGTTTTCTGCTTGGGCTTTTGCAAGTGCATCTTCGCCCCATGCATACCAATCTACCGGATTATGGGCGTGTTGCAGCAGGTATGGGCTGGTCTCATTAATTAAACGATTGGTGAACTTATGCTGCATAAACCTACTGACAGTATTTTCTGTTTGTTTAAAATAAAAGTGAATACAAATTATTGAAATTTATCCATGGGCAAATTTCAATAATGCATCAATTTAGTAACCGGCAAATGAAATACGAAAATTTAAAAGGAGAAGTTTCTTCGATAATGTTTTCTTTAACCCAATTTTGAATGGGATTGGGTGAGGTTTATTTTTTCTTTAATGAAGTGAGGTATAATTCAAGGGCGCTAACCATACTGGGAGCTTGTGGCTGGGGTGCTTTTATGTGGAGTGTAAGACCTGCTTCTTCTGCAGCCTTAAATGTATTTGCACCAAACACTCCTATTTTAGTCCCGTTTTGTTTGAATTCAGGAAAATTTTCAAGCAAACTTTTTACACCGCCTGGTGTAAATAAACAAATCACATCAAAATTTTTAGCGATTACTTCCTTAATATCATTGCTTACAATCCTGTATAAAACTGGCGTTGCATATTCACAATTGTGATCTCTCAGCCAGTTGGTAATTTCGCTATCAAAGGATTCTGAACAGGGATAGAGGAACTTCTCGTTGTCTTTATGCTTATTGATTACATCAAACAAACTCTTGTTGGTACCGTCTGCACCATAAAAAACTTTTCGCTTACGATATAAAATGAACTTTTGCAGATAAAGCGCAATCGCTTCAGTGATACAGAAATATTTGGTATCCTGCGAAATATTAGTTTTCAACTCATCACAGGCACGAAAAAAATTATCAATCGCATGGCGGCTCGTGAAAATAATAGCAGTATAGTTGGTGATCTCAATTTTTTGCTTACGAAATTCTTTTGCCGGAATACTATCCACCACGATGAATGGGAAAAAGTGTAATTCTATATTATGCTTCTTCGCCAGATCGAAATAGGGCGATCGATCACCTTCGGGCTTTGGCTGAGTAATTAGTACTTTTTTTACCACGTTATCTTTTGATGCTTGGTTTATTTCGCCGTTGTTAGCCATATCGGATCAGTTATTATGATTGGCTTCACAAAGTTAAAGACTTTTACTTAATAAAAGTATCAAGCCCTTGTATATCAACAAAACCGGAACAATTTCAATGCCCACTACGTATAAAAAAAAATGAACCCCATTTATTTTCAATTGATTTTGCAACAATCCATAAGAGCGAAAAAAACGCAGTAAAAACATTAATGCAATTAGTAGTAAAGAAATGACTATAGAAACAGTAACTAAAGTAGGCATTGAAAAGGCTATAATCACCGTAAATGGAATTAATAGCACTCCTAATATCTTATTGATCAGGAAAATAATAAACACATAAGTATTTGTAGTTTCTTTATATCCGGTTAGCCAACCAGTAAATTTTAAGCCAATAAATTTTACCAGGTATATTATTCCCAAACTAAGGGAACAATATAATACCATCAGCCAAAAACGCTGTGGCTGTATCCAATTATAATAACGCAACAAAAAATAGACATATACGCCACCGCTCAATACAAACAAGACATTAAATAAAAGAGAAGGTAACTTGGCCTGCAAAAGCTGATCAGTTAGCTGGCTCTGGCGAAGCGAGGCATTAAAAAACACCCGGAATAAATTATTAAAATACCGGGTATAGAAAAAACGAAAAAATCCAAGGATGGCAGCAAGCGTTGCAAGTAAGTAAAAAAAACTCTCCTGTGAACCAGGGCTTCTAACCTTATTTACCATTGCCTCAGGTTGGCCACTCCAATTAAGGAATTGATTTTCCTTGAGTAATTTTTTTGATGTGTATGAATAAGAAACAGCCTGTTTAATGATCGTATCTTTTTTTAAGATGCTGTCTGTTTTTAAAAGTAAGGTATCGGAGCGTGTTGACAAAGTGGTATCCTTTTTAATAGTAGAATCATTCTTTGCCAATATGCTATCAGGCTGCTGGGCGAATAGCAAAACAGGCAACATAAAAAGAAATAGAAAGGACAATACCTGTTTCAACATTATTAAATTAAGCCGCAAAATTAAAATGATTTTACCTAGAAAAAATTAATATATCCAAAATGTATCTTTGCTGCCTGCCTTAGATCAAGTTTTAAATCATTTCTTTTGCCTACCGCAAAACTCATATTCAACAAGCCTGCTTTGGTTTCAAAAACCAGTCCCAAACCTGCACTAATAAAGCTGTTACTGGTATTGATTTGCTGATATTTATTTTTCACCAAACCAGCATCCATGAACGTGAATAGATATGAATTTAACCCAACCAGATTGCGAAATTCTACCGTTAACACACCATACCGGGTGGCATAAATACTTTCTTCATCAAAGCCCCGCAATAGCCTATATCCTCCTATCTGGAACAATTCATTTCGAAAAACACTTTGGCTGCTGAATACCCCACCGTTAAAAGCTGTTTTCAACGCACTGCCTTTCCCTACCGGAAAATAATGTGCCGCCGTTAGTTTTGCCCGCAACTGGTAAGATTTTAGTTTAATTGAATCATACAAAGTAGCGTAGTCAAACGAAGGACCCTTTAAATTTAAAATTTCATTATTGCGGCTAATCTTTTTTGTCCCTACTGAACTGATCAGCCTGAATTCATTGCCCGATCTTGGATTAAACCGGTAATTGGTGGAATTTAATTCATAATCGAGCCCGATATTTACAGCCCTTACATCGATATTGGGAGGAAGCTCTCTGCTTGCTTTCACCAAATTGGTATCTACCCCCGAGGCCAGCAAAATGCTACTTTGGTTTTGAATAAATATTTTACCCGATTGATTGGCTGACAACAAATACTGAATACCCACTTGCGCATTCAACTGTAAAAACGTAGAATCCTTTTTAAATAGATCAAAAGAAAAATCAAATCCGAAGGCCGACTTAAAAATATAGGGCTGCTGATAACCAAGGTTTAACCGGGGCGAACTTATTTGCAATTGTTGCCAGTTGAGTAAAATAGTTTCGCCATTGCCCAATGCATTGCGCAAATTCAAATTGACATCACCTGTAAATTGTAATTTATTGGTTTGACTGTTGGCAGGCAATACTCCCAGCAGAAAATTGATCTGGCTGCTTTTTTTAGGTAAGAGATAAACATCCAACACCGAACCGGAACCCAACATTAACAACTCGGATGGCTGTTGTTCCTGCAAATAAGTTAATTCTAAAAACCGTTTACTCACCTGATCCAACTTATCCTTATTGTAAATACTTCCGTTGGGAATACTCAAATATCGTTGCAAAAAACTTTTGGAAATTTTCACTTTCCCCTTCACACGAATGCTATCAATATGATACAACGGACCTTTTATTACTTTTAAACTGGCAAGCATCGTGTCAGGCGTTTGCTGAATACTGTCAAGCAAAACACCTGCAAAGGGATACCCATTTTTTTCATAATAATTTAAGATACGCTCCTTAATGAATTGCAACTGCGCAATATTAACGGGCTTATTTAAATATCCCTTTTCAGTAAACCCACTCATATCCAACGCTCTTTTTTCAATTCCGGCGGTACGCAATTGCACCAGAACCTGTTGCGACCCGAGGAATAACTGCACGCTGGCAAAGGTGGAATCATAAAAAACGGAATCAACCGAAGCAGCGAGATAACCTTTGGTATTTAGTAACCCGGTAAGTTTGTTTACATAATCGAAACATTGTATCTGGCTGGTGAAGGAGGTTTGCAGTTTTAATGGCTGCGAATTAAAGGAACTATCTTTACCCACGTAGTGTATTTTAAGCAGATAGTTGCCGGAAGGTAGTTGCTGAGCGTAAACATCGAACGGATGACAAACTACAATTAGCATTGTAGCAAAAGATAAAAAGTGAAAAATAGATTTAATAGTTGTCATTCCTGAATTCAAATCTAAAGTCTAAAATTGTAAATCAAAAATCTTTGTCAGGCATTTATATTCATATTCCGTTTTGCAAGCAGGCATGTCATTATTGTAATTTCCATTTTTCCACATCACTTCAATTAAAAGATGAGCTGATAGCTGCACTGTTAAAAGAGATTCAACTTACTACAACCAATGCTGCCAATACAGAAAAGGAGTTTTGTGAAACCATTTATTTTGGTGGTGGCACACCCAGCATTCTATCAATAGATGATTTGTTGATGATCATGGATGCGATACATAACAAATTTTTAATTGCCCCGAATGCTGAAATTACATTTGAAGCCAACCCCGATGACATCACCCCCGCCAAACTAAAACTATGGAAGCAGGCAGGAATTAACCGGTTCAGCGTAGGCATTCAATCATTTTTAGAACAGGAATTGATTTGGATGAACAGGGCACACACTGCAGCGGAATCAATTCAATGTATCGATGCAATAAAAGAGGCGGGCTTTACCAACTATTCAATTGACCTGATTTATGGTTCTCCTTTATTGAGCGATGAAGACTGGATGAAAAATGTGCAAACGGTTATCGAAAAAGATATACCGCATATATCCTGTTATGCATTAACGGTAGAGCCAAAAACGGCACTGGACAAAATGATTGCCCAACAAAAAAAAGCACCCGTTGATGCTGAAAAGCAGGCTAACCAATTTCTGTTTTTGATGGATTGGATGGAGCAGGCTGGTTACGAGCACTATGAAATTAGTAATTATGCCAAACCCGGAATGCGAAGCAGGCATAACAGTAGCTACTGGCAGGGGAAACATTATTACGGATTTGGCCCCTCTGCGCATGCTTTTGACGGCAAAACAAGAAGATGGAATATTGCCAACAACGCCTTATACATCCAGGCATTGAAAAAAAACACGATCCCGTTTGAAGAAGAACTGCTAACAGACATTCAGCAACTGAACGAATATATCATGACTGCTTTGCGTACAATTGAAGGAGTTGACCTGGAAAAAATAAGTACCATTTATGGAAAAAAATTCGGCAACGAACTACGGATTGCTGGTAATAAATACATTCAAACTAAAAGGCTGGAAAATAAAAATGACAGGCTGATCTTAACAAAAGAAGGCAAATTGTTTGCTGATGGAATAGCAGCAGATTTATTTTTCGAGTGAAAAATAAATTCCTTTTTACAGTAAACCATTAAATAGATTGCTGTGGATTGCTTTTTTATATCAATACCGTTTCAATATTTTTAAACCCTTCAGCCGGGGGAAGATTTTCCCATAAAATACGGTAGACCGTTTCAGAAATGGGCATCGCTGCCATGATGGTTTGATTAATATGATACATACATTTACTGGCATTGTATCCTTCTGCAACCATGCTCATTTCAAGTTGTGCGGATTGAACAGAATATCCTTTCCCAATCATGTTACCAAAGGTTCTGTTGCGGCTATACAATGAGTAGCAGGTAACCAATAAATCGCCCAAATAAACGGACGCTGCATAATTGTTGGAACGATGCTTTTGAGCAGATGGCAATGTATCCACATGACCTACTTCAATATTTTTGATACCTGCTTTTTTTAAGAAGCCCGCCATTTCATCGGCACAATTGGCTATCAGTACACTTAAAAAATTATCGCCATAATCAAGTCCGTGCGCCATACCCGCCCCTACTGCGTAGATGTTTTTTAAAACAGCCGCAAACTGCACACCATAGATATCATCGTTCACAACTGTATTGAGATAATCTGTTTTAAAATGCCTTGCAATTTCATGCGTTGTTTCTGACTCGATACCTGAAAATGTGAGGTAAGATAATTTTTCTGCGGCTATTTCTTCTGCATGGCATGGCCCAAGCACAGCAAAATAATCTTCGAGCGGGAAATCAAATTCATTTTTTAAGAAATCGTTGAGTAGCAAATTTTGCTCTGGCAAAATACCTTTAATGGCACTGACTATTTTTTTACCAGCGAAAATATCTTTATCAAGTGCCAACAGCGTTTGAGCGGCATAGGCAGAAGGAATGGCGATAATGATTGCATCCGAATTACGGATCACTTCAACCGGGTCGGTAGTAAGTTTTAATTGATTGGGGTTAAAATAAGCTGTACTTAAATAATGAGGATTGTGGCGACGGGATATGATTTGATCAATTGCCTGCTGGCTTCGGTTCCACCAATCAATTGTTTGACCGTTATCAGTTAATATTTTTGCAATAGCTGTTCCCCAACTTCCACTTCCTAATATTCCAAAAGTCATTGTGCTCAATTCTATGTGATTATTTGAAGGGCTCCTTTCAAATTGAAATTGGTTTTGAGAGAAATAAAATCCTGTAGCATTTTAATTGCAACGAACCCCTTTCTTATGTGCTATAAACCTAATTTATCAACTGCCAATTGTGCTGCAATCTGACTGGCATCTTTTTTATTGTAGCCCTTTCCTTCAGCTACCAACTCACCGTCAACAGTGGCACCAATGGTAAACAACCGTCTTCCGTTTTCAAACTTTTCGTTCAACGTTTCAAACTCCAGCGACCTGCCGTTTTTATTAGCCCATCCGTATAGTTTATTCTTTATGTTTATTTCTATACCCTCCAGATCGTCCATAAACATATGGGTAGATATGATGTATTTTTCTACCCATTTTTGGGTTTTACTGTATCCTTTGTCCAGGAATACGGCACCAATCAAAGCTTCCAGGGTATTACCAAAAATCTGTGAAATTTTTAGAGAGCTATCATGTTTATTGTAGATCGTAATTTTTTTAAGTCCCATCTTTATGCCGATATCATTGAGCTGCTGGCGGTTTACCATCTTGCTTCTCATCTCGGTTAAAAACCCTTCTCCTTTATATGGATATTTCATAAAAAGATAATTGGCAACAACAGTGCTCAGGACAGCATCTCCTAAAAATTCAAGTCGCTCATTGTTTTCATCGGCACCTTCTCTTACCGAGCGATGGCTCAATGCTGTTCGGTAAAGGTTGAGTTCTCCGGGAGTGAAGCCCAGCACATTGCTGAGTTGCTTTTTAAACTCCTTCTTTTTAATATCGCCGCTTATTAAGTCTTTTAGGAACTGCAAAATTTATTTGTATGTTTTATCGAAATTAATGCTATTTGATGCAATGAAAAAATTTAAAAGCAAACCGTAAATATGTAATTGCATTGACTTGTTGACATACATTATTTTCAAATTTATTGAGGTGCAACAATTACAGACAAGTACATCATCTTCCAATAACGCACACGGTATAATTATACTGCCATTGAAAAATACAGATATTGTCAAACAAAAAAATGGTGGCGGTTAAATTAAGGTTTGTATTTTTTTACAATCACAGAAGCATTGTGTCCGCCAAAACCAAATGTGTTGCTAAGTGCAGCATTTACGGTGCGGTGTTGTGCTTTGTTAAACGTAAAATTCAATTTAGGATCCAGGTTTGGATCATCAGTAAAGTGGTTGATCGTAGGTGGGATGATGTCTTTCGTTACCGCCAGTATACAAGCCAGTCCTTCAATAGCTCCTGCGGCTCCAAGGCTATGCCCTGTCATACTCTTAGTAGAACTGATATTTAAATTGTAAGCATGATCTCCAAAAACATTGAGTATTGCTTTTGTTTCTGCGATATCTCCCAAAGGAGTAGAAGTGCCATGCACATTTATGTAATCAATGTCTTCAGGATTCATGCCAGCATCTTTCAACGCAGTACGCATCACATTCTGGGCGCCCAAACCTTCCGGATGTGGAGCTGTAATGTGGTGTGCATCTGCAGAAGCGCCGCCGCCGGCTATTTCGCAATAAATTTTTGCACTCCTTGCAAGCGCATGTTCCAGGCTTTCCAAAATGATAACGCCGGCACCTTCTCCTACCACAAAACCATCACGGTCTTTATCAAATGGGCGACTGGCTGTTTTAGGATCATCATTTCTTTCGCTCAACGCTTTCATGGCATTAAAGCCACCCACCCCTGCTGCACTGATAACGGCTTCACTTCCTCCCGATATAATTACATCGGCCCTTCCCAAACGTATGTTGTCATAGGCGTCAATAAGCGCATTGGTAGAAGATGCGCAAGCGCTCACTACTGCATAGTTTGGTCCCCTAAATCCATGACGAATGGATATTTGCCCTGCGGCAATATCTAAGATCATTTTTGGAATAAAAAAGGGATTGAAACGTGGAGTACCATCACCGGAAGCGAAGTTGACTACTTCTTCCTGAAAGGTAATTAAACCGCCGATGCCACTGGCAAAAATTACGCCTACCCTGTCTACATCAACGTTGTCTTTGTTGATGCCTGCATCTTTTACAGCTTCATCACTGGCAATTAATGCAAATTGGGTAAACCTGTCTATTTTGCGGGCTTCTTTTCGGTCTAGGTAAAGCGTGGGATCAAAATCTTTAACCTCGCAGGCAAATCTGGTCTTAAATTTAGAGGCGTCAAATTGTTTGATAAAATCACACCCATTTACGCCATCAGCTAACCCTTGCCAATATTCAGCAACGGTATTTCCTAATGGGGTAAGGGCTCCCAATCCGGTAACAACAACTCTCTTTAAATCCATAAAATTTGCCTGCGATGATTAAAACAGATGATGACTACTTAGCGTGTTCTTCAAGGTAAGTAACGGCCTGACCAACGGTGGTGATGGTTTCAGCTTGTTCATCAGGAATAGAAATGTTGAATTCCTTTTCAAATTCCATAATAAGTTCTACGGTGTCCAAGCTATCGGCACCTAAATCATTTGTGAAAGAAGCTTCCGGAGTAACCTCGGCTTCGTCTACACCTAATTTGTCAACAATTATTTTCTTTACTCTTGTTGCAATGTCTGACATAATTATAATATTTAGTTAATCAGGTGCAAAAATATACTTTTTGAGATAAATACAAAGAAATATAAGTTCTAACGAAATTAACGACAAAAATGACCACAAAAACGCCTTGATGAAATCAATTTTCAGGCAATTATTTTGACGTAGAAAGAGTAAAAATTGTTTCCGGGGAATTCTCTATCGTATGTATTATTTGACCGCTTTTAGGGACTTTGATTCCATATTGTGGAAAGCCAGGCTTATTAAATAGTCCTGAAACCATTTACAGTAAAGGGTTTCACCAATTGGCACAGATCATGGAACTTACAGAGCATAGCGTATTGAAAAATATTCTATCAAACAAGAAAAGAACTTACCACCTAAAACAAGAAAAATGAAAAAAGTTTATCTCCACGTTTATGCATTGCTTATTTTATTCTTTACAAACGATTCTTTTGGCCAAAAAGCGATCGTCAATGTTACAAAAGCTTCGGTTACATCTGCAACCTCTTTAGCCTATCGTGTGGCAGGTGCCAGCGGAAGCTCATTCAGCGACAAATTATTTGATTACAGTTTTGGAACAGCTACCCAGTCAGCCAATAACACAAAAACGTTGGTAGATTTTACCATCGGAAGCGACGTATATACCTATGCGCAAAATGGCAATTCAACGGTTAAAATAAGAAGGGTAGATAATGCAGAAGTCAAAGGCTCCAGAACACTGCTTTGGGTAGAACAGCTTGCTTCTGCCAAAACAACCCAGGTTGCCATTATTAATCCTTATAACGATAATATGGAACTTGCATTTGCCAGCAACTCTTTAAACCAGGGAACCGATAACTTATTTGCCAACCAGGGTGATGGCAACGGCAACAACAATAATATAGAAAGACTGGATGTTGTATTTCAGGGTGGCTTAAGTTCGGATGCAAACACGAAGGTAGGTTTTGCAATGTTTGAAAGAGGTGCTGACAATGCCCACGATCCATTTGTAATAGCAGCAATAACTGGTGTTGATGTAAACGGAAACCCGACTTCCTATGGCAACCCTATCAGAGTGAATACTCAAAATTATGGTAACCTGCCTTCCAGCACTACCGATTATTATGTGGTTAGAAGGGATATTTCAAAAGAATCAAATTTAAAAATGAGCACTTCCGGTAGCCAAAACATTGGTGGAGTTTTTTTATCATTAAGTGATTTGGGTATTGCGAACACAGTTAAAATTTATGGATATTCAATTTTTGCGGCAGATTTACCTGCTAATGCAAAAGCAACAGATCTCGTAAATTATAATAACACTACTTTCTTTCCAACGAATACTAATTCATCTACCAGCGGAGGAATTGACCTAATTGCTTTAACTGGTGTTTTATCTATCAAAAACGCTGTGATATTGCCCCCAACTGCCGAAAATATTACGATGCCCAGCATGTTGAATACCACACCAAAAAGTGCCATAGCACCTTTAATAGCAACAGCCGCTTCTGGCACAATCGCTTCTTATACCATACAAACTATTCCAACAGCGGAACAAGGCACTTTATACTTGTGCAAGAATAACCCTTGTTCAATCGTTACTATAGGCCAGGTTCTTACGCCTACAGAAATTTCACAACTTTCATTTCAACCTAAAAATACCTTTACGGGTGATGTAGTATTTTATTATTCCGCTTTAGACAGTTACACACAGGAGTCCAATACTGCATCCTATACAATCCCATTGATTGCTCCATCGTTGGGCACCTTGCCTGTAAACATTGCTTCATTTTCAGGAAGCTTAAATGGTAAAATTGCACAGTTAAACTGGCAGACTTCCCAGGAAATAAATAGTAGTTACTTTGAAGTGCAGCGAAGTAATGATGGCAATCGCTTTGAACCCATCGCTACAGTTACCGCAAAAGGATTAAGCGGTATTGCTGTTAATTATCAATCTAAAGATGATCTTACTTTTTATGCTGATAAATCTGCTTTCTACCGCCTTAAAATGGTTGATATAGATGGCAAATTTGCTTACTCAGCAATCGTGTTATTGAAAACAAATGGTACAGTTGTTAGCAGACTGAATATTTGGCCCAATCCGTTTATGAGCCAGTTGAACGTTAATTATGTTGCTGAAAAAGATGGTGCAGTTCAAATTAAAATGAGCAGCGCCGATGGCAAGACGGTCATTCAATCAAACACCATCGTTAAAAAAGGACAAAACGTATTCGCAATCAACCAGGCACAAAGTTTACCTAAAGGAACATATGTTTTAAATATATTGTCTGATAGCAAAACAGAAACAGTGAAAATTATAAAACAATAATAAGTCTTAGGGGGAAGCATTAAATAGGGGCCGCAATGGCCCCTTTTAATTTTTATCCATCCTATTAAAGTCTTTATTTTGAAAGAAAGATTTTACTATATTGCAGGATGGGGTTAAAACAAATAGATCATGGAAGCAAAGAATACCAGCAAATGGTAAATCTCAGGCATGAAGTGATGCGTAAGCCACTTGGGTTAACGTTTTCACCAGACGAATTGTCAAAAGAAAAAAACGACATTCTGATTGCGGCATTTGATGACGATGAGATAATGGGGTGCTGTATCCTTACAGACATGAAAAATAGCTGCGTAAGACTTCGACAGATGGCTGTGCAGAAAAATATGCAGGGAAAGGGAATTGGAGAGTCCATCATAAGATTTGCCGAAAATATAGCACGGGATAAGGGTTTTAAAACATTAACAATGCATGCCCGTGATACGGCAATTGGCTTTTACGAAAAATATGGATACAAAGTGCAGGGAGATGAGTTTGTAGAAATTAATATACCACACCATATCATGGAAAAGAGATTGCGCTAAATACCGGATGATTATCCTGCCGTTGAAATATTGTAAATTTTTAATAATCGCTCCTGCGAGGCATGTAATAACATGTCATCAAATTGTGAATTATGTATAGTGAATGCTCAAACATTCACAATTAACCATTCACCGGTAACTTTATTCCAACTCATTGCCTCCTTATCTTATTTGCCAATAATTTTCTTGCTTCACTTAGTTCATCTTCAGTAAAAGATTCTTTCGGAACGATAAAGAAAGAGCGTGCATTAAAATATAAATGAAAGAAATGTGGGCTTTCCATTGTCGTAGTAAAATCTTTCCATGGCCAGCTCCTACTTCCCCTTTCGTTTTCAATTGTAAATTCCTCTTTACCAAAAGTTGCTTTAAACCTATCTTTAAAAGTGGCTGATTTTTTATATATGGTTATTGGCAGCAGGTACCAAAAAGTAATCATAAGTCCAAACCACAGTATTGAACTAACTAAAAAGGCCATGGGAGAAATCTTTTTTATAAAAAACAACAAGGCCGATACAATGGCAAATACATTTACCAAAATCATCATTATTTTAATTTCACGCCTGCTGATAAAATGATACCGCAGTGCCTGGATAACTTTGCCTTTATTGTAGGTGAAAAACTGTGAGGTCATGCTGCAAATATAATGGATTCCAAATACCCGATACCTCCAACTTGAACTGAAAATCGATTATTAATTCTGCTGGTATTCTTGTTACTATACAAGAAAAGATTCTAAAAGATTTACTTTTGAAGTCATGTTCAAAACTACGTTTAAGCAGTTCTGCAGTTTCACAGTACAGCCGTTGACTTCTTTTTTATTTTTCCTGACAACCGGATTATTTTCCTGCAATGAAAAGACTGAAGTAAAAAACGTGGAGCGTTCCTTTTATTATTGGAAATCGGTGGTAAAACCAACTGACTTTGAATTGAGACGGCTTGATTCATTAAATGTGCAAACCATTTACCTCAAATTTTTTGATGTGGATTGGAATCCAGGTTCCAAACAAGTCATTCCGGTTGCAAAGATGCAGGCCAGCGATAAACGGCTATTTCAACGGTACAAAATCATCCCTACGGTTTTTATTACCAATGAATGTATCCAACAAATTGATTCTTTCCAATGCATCGCCTTAGCTGGCAAAATAAATGGATTGATAAAAAATTTATGTCTGGTCAATCAAATTAAACCAATAAAAGAAATCCAGATTGATTGCGACTGGACGGTATCTACGGCGAAAAAATATTTCATGTTACTCAATGCGATTCACCAATTAAGCCAAACCAATCTTTCAGCCACCATCCGTTTACATCAAATAAAATTTTTCTTCAAAACCGGCGTGCCCCCGGTAAACAGAGGCTTACTAATGTGTTACAATATGGGTAACCTGAAAAATCCGGCAACAAAAAACTCGATTATAGAAACCGCTGAACTAAAAAAGTACACTGCCAATCTTTCCAGGTATCCTTTGCCACTTGATATCGCATTTCCATTGTTTGGATGGAAGGTTTTATTCAGGGATCAAATTTATAAAGGATTGATTGAAAATTTGCAGGAGGACATTTTCACCCGCTCTTTTTCCACCAATAAAAATGGCAGAATCGAAATATTGAAAGACACGTTACTCGCTGGCTATGATTTAAAAAAAGGGGATATGCTTCGCTCCGAAGAAAGTGATATTTCAACCATCCTTGATGCGGCAAAAGAAGTAACCCGGCATCTAAAAAATACCCGGAAGAGGGTATCTCTCTACCATCTTGATTCTGTAACTTTAAAAAAATACACAACCCATGAGCTTGAAAGCATTTATAACAGTTTGCATTAGTGCCGCAATTGTTTCATTTCCTCAAAATATAATTGGTTGCGGTCCTGATGCGGATCCTTACGATTATTACACTTCTTTTTTTCACCAAAATCTACCGGAAGCAAATGGATACCGGCCATTTTATTATACCGGTTTAAATTTTTTGTATGATGAGAGCGAGCCCGTTGAAGTAAGTGATTTGCTGGCACAGGAATGGGCTGGTTACTGCGGCCTGCCGGTTACAGATGCAGATGCAAAAATTTTTTTAACCAAATTTGAAAGAAAAGATCTCACTAATTTGTACAGCAATATCGAAAAAGGTCCGTCCTCAATTATGCCCGATTCGATCATGCGTAATAGTATGACAAACTATTTTACAAAGACAAAGGACCTGGAAGCCTTGGGTTATTTATTGTATGCCAAACAGTTGGAGCCGCATGTGTCAGGCAATAGCGATGCGTGGGAACCAGCGGCTAGAGACAGTGTAAAAATGGCGAAGCTGATTAAAAATGGTCTGCAATTATACAGTGCTGCCAAATCGTCCTCTTTAAAACTACGATATGCCTACCAGGTTATAAGGCTTGCACATTACAGCGAACGATACGTGGATGCGATCAAATTTTATGACGACTATGTTTCGGGCAATACTACCAACAGCGTGCTGCAACCACTAAGCCTTGCATTGAAAGGGGGCGCACTTTTTAGAACCGGCAAAACAAAAGAAGCTGCCTACGTTTTTAGTAAGGCATTTAGTGCATCAACCGCAAAAAGGGTTTCAAATTATTTAGGGTTTAAATGGAGCACCAATGCAGAAACCCCAAGAAAAGAATACCTCGACTATTGCAAAACGAACGAAGAAAAGGCAGCAATGCTTTCATTGTTTACCATGGGTAATGCAGGCAATGAATTAGCGGCTATGAAATCAATCTATCAGTTAAATGCAGGGTCCGAACACCTGGAAGTATTGGCCGTAAGAGAAATAAATAAACTGGAAGAGACCTGTTTTACCCCAACGCTGAAAAAAGAAAAAGGTGGTAGAACGTTTTATTATTACTGGGATGCCGAAAATTTAGATAGCATTGCAACAGCAGCAAAAAAAGAAACCAAAGAACTCACTGCTTTTCTATTGGAAGCAGGAAATAACAAGCAGGTAAAAAACCGGGGCTTATTTGAAACAGGT
>JBBQKO010000010.1:0-35973 GCA_038327005.1 Chitinophagales bacterium
GTTCCATTTCTACATATTAACCAATTAATCGCCAACAAAAAGGCAGTCAATCGCCCCAAAGATCAAATAGATGTGATAGAACTGGAAAAAATAGTTAAGCTCCGCAAAGAAATGGGCCTGGACTAAACTATCTACAACAAAATAGACCTGAAATTATCTGCTTTTCATTCCCCAAATAATTTTTATTCTCCTATCTTTGCGGCAAATTTCGGAAAAGATATGGCATCTAATAGCATCAAATCATTACTGGTAGCGGTTTTTAGTACATTTTTATTGGTTTCCTCCTATAGTGTTAATGCACAGCATGAAGAGCCGAAAGCTGCTGAAGAACACGCATCTGAAAAGAAAGAAGGCTTCAATGCTAAAGAAGTAATCTTTGAACATATTCTGGATGCCCACGAGTTTCATTTTGTAAATTACAAAGGAAGCGATGGCGAATTGCATCCGGTTTCTATCCCACTTCCCGTTCTGTTATATTCTCCTCAAAATGGATTTTCTGGCTTTATGTCTTCTGCTTTTGAGCACGGGCATAAAGAAGTAAATGGTTACAAGCTAGAAGAAGGAAAAATTATTCCTACAGACGGTAATGTAAAAGTGTACGATCTTTCACCAACCCGAAATGTTGTACAAATGTTATTGGCATTGGCTTTTCTTGTTTGGTTGATGATTAGCGTAGCCAAAACTTATGCAAACGGACAAGGTGTTACATCTGCTCCAAAAGGCAAACAGAATTTGGTAGAAGTGCTGGTGGCATTTGTAAGAGATGAAGTTGCCAGACCAAACCTGCGCCACAAAGCCAATAAGTACTTACCTTATTTATTAACTGTTTTCTTTTTCATCTTGATCAATAACATTATTGGTCTTGTGCCAGGCACTGCAAATGTTACTGGAAATATTGCATTCACCGTTGTGTTAGGTTTAATATCTTTTGTGGTTATCCTTGCCAGTTCCAATTCTCATTATTGGGGACATATATTCAATCCGCCGGGAGTACCTGGTTTTGTTAAGCCAATTCTGGTTCTGGTTGAATTTTTAAGTGTATTCATTAAGCCATTCGCTTTAATCATCAGGTTATTTGCCAATATGGTTGCTGGTCACATCATCATCATTTGTTTGATTTCGCTGATCTTTATATTTGCGCAAATAAAACCTGCCTTGGGTTTTGTAGCATCTCCCGTTTCAATTGCATTTACCGTTTTTATCTATTTCATTGAGATATTGGTAGCATTTTTACAAGCTTTCATTTTTACAGTACTTACAGCCGTTTTCATCGGACAGGCATTTGAGGGAGAACATCATCATGAAGATGAGCACCATGCGCTTCCAGAAGATGCGGTAATCGTTTAATTAGTTTATTTTTTAACCAGTATAAATTCACAATTATGGACTTTATTTTATTAGATGCGTTAGCAAATGCAGGTGGTGCAGTAGGTGCAGGTCTTGCAGCAGTAGGCGCAGGTATCGGTATCGGACAGATTGGTAAAGGCGCTGTTGAAGCGATTGCCCGTCAGCCGGAAGCCTCTAATGATATCCGTGCAAACATGATCTTAGCTGCGGCTTTGGTTGAAGGTGCTGCGCTGTTCGCTATCATTATCGGGTTTCTTGCAATGGTATTGTAAACACCGTTACAAAAATCATTACTGCATCCAAAGTACAGGACGGAGGATGTGGTATTTTTAATTTTTTTAGCCAGGCTTTAGTGTTGCTATTTAACTTCACAGGCGTCGCAGCCGATGGCTATCGGCTCTTGTACTGTATATCAATATTGAACATTACAGAATTTATTCACTTACATTTTTAATTGTATAAAAATGCAACTATTAACACCGGATTTAGGATTATTGATTTGGACATTATTGGCTTTTTTAATTGTGTTCTTTATATTGAAAAAATTTGCCTGGCCTGCAATTATCAAAGGTCTTTCTGACAGAGAAGAAAATATCGCTAAATCGATCGCATCTGCCGAAAAGGTAAAATTGGAAATGGCTCAGTTAAAAAATGACAACGAAGCATTTTTAGTAAAAGCCCGTGAAGAAAGAGCATTGCTTTTGAAAGAAGCAAAAGAAACTAAGGACAAATTGATTGGTGAGGCAAAAGAAGAAGCCAAAGCAGTTGCGGCTAAAATTGTAGCCGATGCACAAGTTACCATCAATCATCAAAAAATGGCTGCATTGACCGACCTTAAAAACCAGGTAGGTAAATTGGTAATTGAAGTGAGTGAGAAAATTTTGCGTCGTGAATTGAGTAATAAAGCCGAACAGGAGGTGTACATCAAGCAATTGGCGGAAGAGGCAAATATGAATTAATCATATTGCCAATCCAAAAACGGAGAGGTATCTGATGGTTTTAAATTTCCTGACACTTCAAATTTTTATATTAAATGAACAATCCACGTTTAGCAACCAGATATGCAAAAAGTATCGTTGACTTAGCTGTTGAGCAGAATCAGCTTGATGCCGTGTATAACGACATGAAATTTATTTTACGTATCTGTAAATCAAACCCTGATTTTGTTGCAGTGCTGCGGAGCCCGATTATCAAGCCAACTTCAAAAGGAAAGATTATTGAATCAGTAACTAAGGAAAGCGTAAGTGTACTTACATCTGCCTTTATTAAGTTATTGGTTACAAAAACAAGGGAGATCAATTTGCCTGAAATAGCTGCTGCTTTTGTTGACCAATACAATACGATCAATAATATACACAAGGTAAAGATTACAACGGCTGTTGAAATGAGCGAAACCTTACGGGCTTCCATTTTGGCAAAAGTTACAAGCAGTACACCCTCTGGTACGATTGATCTGGAAACCGCTGTCAATGCTGATTTAATCGGTGGATTTGTTTTGGAAACTGCTGGCAAATTATTAGACGCAAGTATATTAAGAGATTTGAAGGATGTGAAAAAGCAATTTTTAAATAATGATTATCTACATAAAATAAGATAGTCAGAAAAGATACTTAATAAACAAAGAGCCCCATGAGAATGGGGTTCTTTGTTTATTAAGCATATTACATCCACCGATTTGTGAGCCAGGGAATGGTTTTTATTATCCTATACTCTGCTGGTTTGAGCAAGCTTTAAGACAATGAACCATGTCATTTGTATGAGGATAAAAATTATTTTTTGTTTTAAGCGAATGGATCGCATCAGATTTTCTGTTGATGTGAAATGTTAGCATGTGATCGTATCAAAGATTTTTTTTCACATTTACAGGTTGTGATACAGACAAGAAGCTAAATGCGAAGCTTTATAGAAAAATTCGGATTATCCCAGGAACAAGCTAAATGAAATCTTTGACTATAATGCCCGCTTTTGGGTGGATATTTCTTTTAAAAACGCCTTATTTTTTTGCCATTCTTATGGTCATCCCCTACCTTTGCAGCCTTAAATGACTCCCTTGGCTTTAAAGGCTGGAATTTTAGATAATTTGATCCGGGAAGCCGGTGAATATTGTTGAAAACGAAGAAATTAAGGGGTCAAAAAAATTAATAAACTCAACTTTTTATGGTAGAAATTAAACCAGATGAGATTTCGGCGATACTCCGTCAGCAGCTCAGTAATTTTAATGCTGGTGCCAGCTTGGAAGAAGTAGGTACGGTATTACAGGTGGGGGATGGTATTGCACGTGTTTATGGCTTAAACAATGTTCGCAGTGGCGAGTTGGTTGAATTTGATAATGGGGTTAAGGCAATTGCTTTGAACCTTGAAGAAGATAATGTGGGTGTGGTTTTGATGGGTGATAGTGGTGCTATCAAAGAAGGTGATAAGGTAAAACGTACCGGCCAGATTGCTTCTATTAAAGTAGGAGAAGGAATGAGCGGTCGTGTTATCAATACATTGGGTGAACCAATTGATGGTAAAGGCCCGATAGTTGGTGAACTATACGAAATGCCATTGGAGCGTAAAGCTCCCGGTGTAATTTTTCGTGAGCCTGTAAAAGAGCCTTTACAAACTGGTATCAAGGCAATCGATGCAATGATTCCAATTGGACGTGGACAAAGAGAACTGGTAATTGGTGATCGTCAAACAGGTAAAACTGCCATTTGTGTTGATACTATTATCAATCAAAAAGAATTCTACGAAGCAGGTAAACCTGTTTATTGTATATATGTAGCAATTGGGCAGAAAGCCAGTACAATTGCTGGTATTATGAAGACTCTGGAAGAGTATGGAGCAATGGCTTACACAACCATTGTTGCGGCTTCTGCATCTGATCCTGCACCTTTACAATTCTATGCTCCATTTGCCGGTGCTGCAATAGGTGAGTTTTTCCGCGATACCGGAAGGCCAGCGTTAATTATTTATGATGATTTGTCAAAACAAGCGGTGGCATACCGTGAGGTTTCATTGTTGTTGCGTCGTCCGCCAGGACGTGAGGCTTATCCAGGTGATGTTTTCTATTTGCATAGTCGTTTACTAGAAAGAGCGGCTAAAGTAATTTCAAAGGATGACATCGCTCAGCAAATGAATGATTTGCCAGAGTCTATCCGGCATTTGGTAAAAGGCGGAGGTTCATTAACTGCTTTGCCGGTTATTGAAACACAGGCTAGTGATGTATCTGCATATATTCCTACAAACGTAATTTCAATTACAGACGGTCAGATATTTTTGGAAGGTAACTTGTTCAACGCAGGTATCCGCCCGGCCATCAACGTTGGTATTTCAGTAAGTCGTGTGGGTGGTAATGCTCAGATTAAATCAATGAAGAAAGTGGCAGGTACTTTGAAACTTGACCAAGCGCTATACCGTGAGCTAGAAGCTTTCTCTAAATTTGGTGGTGACCTGGATGCTGCAACAAAGAACGTAATTGACAAAGGTGCCCGTAATGTTGAAATTCTGAAACAACTACAATACTCACCAATGACTGTTGAAAAGCAGGTTGCGATGATTTATCTAGGTACACAAGGTTTATTAAAAGAAGTGGCTGTAAGAAATGTGAAAGCATTTGAAGAGCATTTCTTGTTAGAAATGGAAAATAAACATCCTGAGATATTGGCAGAATTTAAAAAAGGAGCTTTACCTGAGGATGGATTAAAGAAAATGACTGAATTGGCTAAAAGTATCACATCTCAGTACAAATAGATTCATTTTTTTTAAAATAAATACCCCTCCCTAAATTGAAACAAGGAGGGGTATTTATTTATGAACACGTTTGATTTGCTATTAATAAATAAATGCTATGTTGTTTATAACTAAATGTAGGGATTGCTGGGATTTTAATTCAGATTATCAAATTAATAGAAATAGTTTTTTGATGATTTGACAATGCTGTTCAACACTGTCGAATTCAGTTTAAATGGGGAGGGGTATTGACCTATTTGGTTCAGATTTCGAAAAATATCTTAAATTCTATTCTCTGGTTTTTTCCCGTAATCGTTTACAAGTGCTCACTTTTTCCATTTTAATAGGGTTGCCAAATTTATGAACTGAAAAAAAAAAGTTGGTTTATTCCGAAAGACATCTATATTTGTGACTGTAAGGTCTGTTATCAAGGCTTGCCTGAATCCTTAATATACCTTTGACATCCCATTTTATATTTACTTTTTTTCTCAGAATGGGGTCTTACCCAAATATATAATCCACTATATCTTTTGCATTTCCGCTTACTTATTATTTATTGTTAATCTCTAAATCACAACGGAATGAAAAAGTTTTACACAATCGTGTTGACTGTACTAATTCTTTGCAGTCATCAATCTTCAAGATCACAATCGCAATCTCAATGTGAAGGGGTAAAAGGTCCCAATCTACTGGCTGCTAAAGGTACCTTTAGTAATCCCTTTGTTTCTGTAAATACTACAGCAACAACTTGTATGTCAAATGGTACAAACACATTTAGCCCCATAGGCAACGTTGGCAATGCTTTACAGGGTTGCCTCAACCCAGGTGTTATTAGTTCTTGTTCGAATTATACTTATACTTCAATAAGTGGTGGGTTGGAGCCTGAATTCACCTACTCTATTTTAAAAAATATTGGCGACAACAGCGGGGGAAATTGTATAAAAGGTGATTGGGTCGGCAAGGATCATACAGGAGATGGTGGTTATTTTATGGCTGTAAATGGTGCGCCTGCTAATACTTTTAGTCCGATTTTCTATCAAATTAAGACAATACCGGTATGCATAGGTGCAACCTATGAATTTTCCGCTTGGGTAATTAATCTGCTTCCAGCTTCAAGTCCTTATGCTACGCCAGGCACGGAGCCTAATATTTCTTTTAAAGTGAACGGCAATATCATTGCTAATTCTGGCGCTATTGCGTACAATAATTCTGCTACCTGGGTAAAAGTTACGGGGGCCTTTGTGGCAACAACATCTGTAGTTGATTTGGAGGTTGTTAATGCCACATCCATTGCCATTGGTAACGATTTGGGTTTAGATGACATTTCAATAAATGTTTGCCAGTCTCAGGTTTCCGTATCTGGAACATCATCTAACTGTACTGGTAATAATGTTTCAGTTAATTTTACTGTTACAGATAACACACAATCAAATACCTGGTATAAATGGCAAAAAAGCACAGACGGAGGATTTTCTTTAATTGATATTGGAGGTCCTGCGCAAGCTGTATTTTCAGGCAATACTTACACTTTAACAAATAATCTGGGTTTAGTTTCAACAGCAATGAACGGAACAAAATATCGTTTGGTTGTATCAACTTCTCAAGCAGGACTATTAACACCTGACTGTTTGTTCTACAATGACTATACACTCAATGTTGCGGATTGCGGACCACTTCCAGTTAAATTAACAGCATTTACTGGCCGTTATTCTCTAGGTAAGGCTTTACTGGATTGGCAAACAAGCCAGGAATTAAACAACGATAGATTTGAAATATACAGGAGTAACGATGGCTTAAATTTCGTGAAGGTTGGTAGCATTAAAAGTGCCGGTAATAGTAATTTAGTTACCAATTATAATTTTCAGGATAACATCAGTGGTAATTCAGGTAACAATGTTTACTATCGTCTAAAACAGATTGATGTAGACGGAAAGGCTACTTTTTCAGCGGTTGTAAAATTGGCATTGGGTGAAAAAACTTCCTTTGATGTTTTTCCGAACCCTTTCAATAATAATTTTACAGTAGCTTTTGGTGTAGTAAAAGCATCTACTGCCAGTTTAATAATTCGGAATAGCGCCGGTAACATGGTTTATTCTAAAACAATTTATGTGAGCAAAGGAAATAATACTGTTCTGATTAATAGCCTTCCAACTTTAGGCTCAGGCGTTTATTACCTCAACATATATAATGAAGAATTAAATTTCAATGGTAAATTGCAGAAGTTGTAATTACTAATGATTCATAAACTAGCAAAGGGCTTCCAATACTGGAAGCCCTTTGCTAGTTTATGTACTACTTGACCATCCTGATATCCATTTATTATTTAACGATTCGAACTCAACGGAACCTGAAATGATATTGAACGATTTAAATTGTAATTATTTCAGTCAATTCTAAAAGGAATGTTTTTTCGCTTTGGAGAGTTAATATGAAGAATTATGCCACCTGGTACAATTGCCATCTCCCTAATTTCTATGCGGATTGGCTCTGTAGTTCAATCCAGACTAAAAAGCAAGTTTAAGCAGTACAGTGAAGTTCCCACTTCCTCTGGTTTAAGCGGGAAAGAGATTGCAGAAAAGATGTTGAGAGATAACGGAATTTATGATGTACAGGTAGTGTCGGTCCCTGGCTTTTTATCAGACCATTATGACCCTACAAAAAAAACGGTCAATCTTAGTCCGGATGTATATGAGGGCAGAAATGTTTCGGCTGCTGCAGTAGCTGCCCATGAGTGTGGACATGCTGTTCAGCACGCTAGTGCTTATTCTATGCTGATGTTGAGGAGCAGGCTCGTTCCAATCACACAGATAAGTACTAATTTGTCGCAGTGGGTGATTATAGCAGGTTTAGGTATGATGGGTTTTGGGGGCGGTAACCAAACGATTTTATTAATAGGGATTATTCTTTTTGCAATTTCTACTTTATTTTCTCTGGTTACATTGCCGGTAGAGTTTGACGCTTCTACAAGGGCACTCAAGTGGTTAGATACGGCTAATATTACAAGAAAGCAGGAACATGAAAACGCAACCGATGCATTGAAATGGGCAGCTCTTACCTATGTAGTGGCGGCTTTGGCCTCTGTTTCAATGCTGTTATATTATATAATGATTTACACAAGCAGGAACAGGGATTAAGGTATTGAGATATTATGCCTGCCAAATTAAAAAAGCCCTGCAAAACAGGGCGTTTTTAATTTGGCTATAACTTGATCTCTTCATCACTGTCATCAAAAAAGTGAAACTCTGTTAAATGATAGTTTGAATTAGAAAGTACTTTAATTTTTTGTTTGTATTTCCAGCTCCATTTCCTTCTTTTTGAAATAAAACCGCTGGTTAGAAAGGTGTATAAAATCGGGTTAACCTGAATCGTGAGTCCTTTATGCTTTTGCATAATAAGGTAGCTAAGATTCTTTTCTATTTCATCTTCCAATATTAATGTTGATGAAATTTTACCACTACCATTACAACTTGGACAAATTTCAGAAGTATTAATATTCATCTCCGGCTTCATACGCTGCCGGGTAATTTGCATCAATCCAAATTTGCTGATTTGAAGAACAGCGTGTTTCGCTCTGTCGGAACGCATGAATTGCTCCATTGCGTCAGCCAACCTTTTTTTATTCTCAATCAATTTCATATCTATGAAATCGACAACTATTATACCTCCTAAATCTCTCAATCTTAATTGACGGGCGATTTCTTCAGCCGCCTCTAAATTAGTTTCAAGCGCATTTTGCTCCTGGTTATTGCTTACACTTTTATAACCGCTGTTTACGTCTATTACATGTAGAGCCTCCGTATGCTCAATAATCAAATATGCGCCACTTGGAAGATTAACAGTTTTACCAAAAGCTGCTTTTACCTGTTTAGTAATACCAAAACTATCAAATATGGGAGAGCCATTATTATAGTACGCAACAATATCAGCCTTTTCAGGAGCTATGCGTTGAATATAAGCCTTGGTATCAGCAAAAATATTTTTATCATTTACTACAATTCGGTTAAAGTCCTCATTGAGTAAATCACGCAACATACTATTGGCTTTGCCCTGTTCGCTTAAAATCTTTGATGGAGGCACGGCGCCCTTTAAGTTGGTTTGTATGGTCTTCCATGTTTCAACTAATGAGAGAAGATCTTCGTGAAGTTCGGCAGTATTCTTTCCTTCTGCTGCGGTGCGTACAATTACACCAAAGTTTTTGGGCTTAACAGATTCAATGATTTTGTGAAGCCTTTTCCTTTCTTCACTTGAATGGATTTTCCGGGATACCGCAATGATGTCATTAAAGGGGGTAATTACAACAAACCTGCCCGGCAAGGATAATTCACAACTTAACCGGGGACCCTTGGCTGCAATAGGTTCTTTCAAGATTTGAACCAATACATTTGGTCGGCCACTTAATACTTCAGCAATTTTACCTGTTTTGATAATCTCAGGTTCTACGGGGAATTTTCCAAAATCAAAACCACCTTCACTATTATCATTAATAGATACATTGGTAAATTTAAGAATTGATTTTACATAGGGACTTAGGTCTGTATAGTGCAAGAATGCATCTTTTTCAAACCCTACATCTACAAATGCAGCGTTTAATCCAGGTATCAGTTTTTTAACTTTTCCCAGATACAGATCTCCTACGGCGAAATTTGCATCAGCTTTTTCGTTGTGCAATTCTACCAGTTTCTTATCTTCCAAAAGGGCTATCTCAACGCCCTGTGGTGCAGCATTTATAATTAATTCCTTTGTCAAGCAATTCACATTTAATTAGGGACCATAACATCACGGAAGGATAACGTACAACAATGCAGTAAAGTATAATGTAAAATAAACTTTAGTACATGTTGAAAAAATGTGTGCCGGCCTAGGAAAGCCGGCACCTCATAGCAAAAGAACAATTATTTCTTTTTATGACGGTTCTTTCTTAAGCGCTTTTTACGTTTGTGAGTTGCAATTTTATGACGTTTTCTTTTTTTACCACAAGGCATACCTAGTCTTTTTGTTGTTAATAATAATTTTTAATATCGTTTGTTCTTAATTGTCTTTATATAAATTTCAACAATCCTATTTTAGCATCTTTACCCGCTCGTCTACCTCTTTACTATAAGCAGGATTGTTTACCATCCTTTTACTTATTTCATACCATTTTAATGCATTTGGTTTATCGCCAACACCCGCATAGGCATCAGCTAACCAGGAAACAGCTTCCAAATTTTCCGGCTGATTCTTTGTTACAATCAGCAAGCGATCTACTGCTTTTGTATATTGATTAGAAATTACTCCACCAATACCTAAAACTAACTGTGCCTGCATATTCATTGAATCGTTCCGAACAACCTGTAAAAGCTGCTGGATTCCCTTCATTGTTTCCTGGGGATCACCGGCCATTCCTTTTCCAAAAACATAACAACTTCCTAAACCTACTTTTAGGTTTACATTATCAGGATTCACCGCAATTGCACGTTCAAATAGGTCAATCGCCTGTTCTCCTTTCCACCCTCTCAAAGCCCCATTTGACTCATTCCTCAGGTCATCTAACATCATTTGGGCAGCAAAGGTGAGGTTTTTTTCAGAATTTACCAACTTAGCAGACTCGGAAGTGTAAAAAAGGTGTAACTCATGCTCATGCAGTGAGTCATCCCAAAACGCAGCAAGTTGATTGAAGACCTTAATTTGTTGTTCTTTTACATCTCCCCTTGAAATGCTGTTTTCCAATTTATTGACATAATCCAATTGAGGAACGCTGAGCTTTTCCTTTGCTTCTGATACGTAGTTAACAATATTAAATGCAGGAGCAGAAGGCTTATTACCAGCAGTTTTGGTGGAAGCGGGATCTTTTTTAGCTACAGTTGTACCAAAAAATAAAAGGGAGGATAATATAAGCAGACCTGCGCCTAGTAGAATCAATTGCTGTTTTTTCACACAAAAAATTTTGAGGCGTAAAGGTAAGTTATTGCGGTGTGTCTTTAGCCGGTAACTTTTTGCTTTTAACTTCCTGTACAAATTCTTTTGCTGGTTTAAAAGCAGGGATATAGTGCTCCGGAATTTCTACTGCAATATTTTTTTTAATATTTCGGCCAATTTTCGCTGCTCTTTTTTTTGTAATAAAGCTGCCAAATCCCCGGATATAGATATTCTCGCCTGCTATGAGAGATTGCTTGATCTCCTTGAACATAGTCTCCAGCGTAAACATTACATCCACTTTTGGTATTCCGGTTTTATCTGAAATTTCAGTAATTAAATCTGCTTTTCTCATTGTTAAATATTTTTATTTTTTATTCTACTGGAAAAGTAATAAATAAAATTGGAAAATGCAATATTATGTACTGATAATCAGGTAGTAATATTCCCCTGGGGCAATATATTTGTTTAATCTCTTTAAATCAAGTAAACACTATGTGGTAGTTGTTGTAAAACAAAAAGCCGGCTAATACTAATTTTACAGACATTTGAGAACTAATGAAAGTTGTTGACCCCAAGAAAAATTTTGTATCCAAGCTTATCAAGTGGAACAAAAATGAGAATTTTAGGCAAATGCCCTGGAAAGGAGAAAAAGATCCTTACAAAATCTGGCTTAGTGAAATTATCCTACAGCAAACAAGGGTTGACCAGGGGGTAGCGTATTATAACAAATTTGTAAAAACGTTCCCAATGGTAAGTGATCTTGCCAAGGCTCCGGAAACCAGGGTCTTTAAACTTTGGGAAGGTTTAGGTTATTACACCCGGTGCAAAAACCTTATTGCAACAGCAAGTCATATCCATAAAAATCTCAACAGTCAATTTCCCGATCAATATCAAGATATATTGGCATTGAAGGGTATCGGCCCCTATACTGCTGCTGCTATTGGATCGTTCGCTTTTAACCTGCCACATGCCGTGGTGGACGGAAATGTTTTCAGGGTTTTATCCAGATATTTTGGGATAGAAGTGCCAATAGATAATACAGAAGGAAAAAAAATATTTAATACGCTGGCCAACGAATTACTTGATAAAAAGCAACCAGGCATTTATAATCAATCGATCATGGATTTTGGTGCCATCATCTGTAAACCTCAATTACCTTTATGTGCTAATTGTGTGCTGAACGAACATTGTACAGCTTTTTTAAAAGGAATAGTTCACCAATTGCCCGTAAAAGAAAAGTCAATAATAAAAACATCAAGGTGGTTTTATTACCTGGTAGTTGAAATGGATGATGAAGTTTATGTTAGAAAGCGGGGAGTTAAAGATATCTGGGAAAATTTGTATGAGTTTATTTTGATTGAAACAAAAGATGCCATTTTACTGGAAAATCTGGCACCTGTGAAGGAATTATTGGGGAATACGGTATTTGATCTATTACAAATTTCTCCGATCTACAAGCAATTGTTAACACATCAAACGATAAGGGGACAGTTTATTCGGATAAAAATTAAAGACCGAATTGAGTTAAAAGGCTATGAAATTGTAAGGAAAAGGGCATTGCAAAAGCTGCCTTTCCCGAAATATATCAGCAACTATTTAAAAGATAAAAATGTATCTTTAAACTTGTTTTAAGGTAAAGGGATCTAACTTTAAAAAGAATTAATAGTTACAATATGAGAGGCGTAAACAGGGTAATGTTAATTGGGAATCTGGGTAAAGACCCGGATATGCAGTTTTTAGAGGGCAATATCGGGGTAGCCAAATTCTCTTTGGCTACAACAGAAACTTATAAAGACAGAAGCGGAAAATTAATTTCTCAAACGGAATGGCACACAGTGGTATTGTGGAGAGGACTAGCTGAATTAGCACAAAAATATTTGCATAGGGGAAGCCTTGTCTACATTGAAGGGCGTTTAAAAACCCGAAGCTGGGAAGATAAAGAGGGTAACAAAAAATTTGCCACAGAGATAGTAGGGGATAATTTAATAATGCTCGACAAACGTAGTGATGGCACTATTGGCGGTTTACCTGGAGAAGGAATGGAAGGGCTGGGGGATCTGCCTACAGAGGATGATGGTCCGGAACGTTTGCCTTTCTAAAATTGATAAAGTATTAATGCGCCTTCAAAGCGAATACCTGTGCTTACAGATATAAATAACATTTTTAACAAAAACTGCTAGTTTTGGATCACCATTCGGTTATTGATTTTGCAAGTCATTTGCACTTCACTTTACTCGCAATAACGGCTGCAGATTCTGCAGTGCTTATTTTTTTAGCCGTAATATTATTTTCTATTTCTTTTCTTGTTGCGGGGTCAGAAGTCGCTTTTTTCTCACTTACCTATAAGGATATCAACATGCTTAAAACAAAGCAACAGCCTGCTTTTAAGCGCATTGTCACTTTGCTGGAAGAACCAAAAATTTTATTGGGGTCGATGTTAATAGCAAATAGTTTTGTAAACATCGGCATCATCATCATATCCAATATTTTGATGGATGGAATACTGGAAGCCTTTCAACTGGCAGCGTGGATTAATTTCTTAATAAAGGTATTTTCTGTTACTTTCCTCTTGTTACTTTTTGGAGAGGTGTTACCAAAAGTTTGGGCTACCCATCACAAGGTTTGGTTTGCTTCAACTGCGTCTTTAATCATAGAAATTTTTAACAGTGTCTTTTATAGGTTTAGCAAAAGACTGGTTGGATTGAGTAACGGAATTGAACGAAAATTTTCACCCCACAATTCATCCATGCTGGATAATAGTCAACTGGATTATGCCATTGATTTATTACCAGAGAACGAGGCAACCATGGAAGAAAAGCAAATTCTTAAAGGAATCAGGAAATTCAGTGATACCAATGTTAAGCAAATCATGCGTACCCGGCTTGATGTAAGCGGTATTGACCACAGTAGTTCTTTTGAGGATGTCATTAAAAAAGTGGAAGAATTACATTACTCCCGTTTACCCGTTTACAGTAATAACCTGGATGAAATGAAGGGGATGCTGCATACAAAGGATTTATTGCCGCATGTGAATGCAAGTAAAGTAGAAAATTACGATTGGCATAATTTGATGCGTCCCACGTATTTTGTACATGAGCAAAAGCTGATAGAAGATTTATTGCAGGAATTCAGAAATCGTCGGATACACTTTGCGGTAGTTGTAGATGAGTTTGGAGGAACTTCCGGAATAGTAACGCTTGAAGATATCATGGAGGAAATCATTGGTGATATACAGGATGAATTTGATGATGAGGAAAGTGCGAATAAAAAAATAGATGATTATACTTATATTTTCGAAGGCAAAACAATGATCAATGATGTTTGTAAAATAATCGGATTGCCAGGCGATACCTTCGAAAGAGTACGTGGCGATAGTGATTCATTGGCTGGTCTTGTACTTGAAATAGCCGGCGAATTTCCGCAGGTAGAAGAAGAGGTAGTGAGTGGTGATTTCACTTTCATTCCATTGGCGATTAATAAAAACAGAATTGACAATGTAAAAGTGGTAATCCGACAAAGCATTGCAACCCTATAATTTAATTTCTCTTAGGAGGGCCATTTTAATAGATTTGTATCATGTATAAATTAGTTATTTCTAAAAACCACTGCACTTTTTTCTTTATTTTCTTTCTTTCTATTTCTCTTTTTCTTGCTTCCTGCAATTCTCCGTACGTTTCAAAAAAAAGAGGCTATTTCAATATTGAACTGCCACAACGAAGTTACCAGCTATTTGATCAGGAAGGTTTCCCTTATAGTTTTGAATATCCTGTGTATGCAAACATTGTAAAAGACAGTACTTTTTTTGATACCAATCCGGAAAACCCTTATTGGGTTAACATCGATTTTCCCCAATTTCACAGCAGAATATTTTTGAGTTACAAAATCATTGGCGGAAAAGCTTTGTATAAAATAAAACAATCCGATGGCACTTACAATGATTCGTTGGGCACCAATTATTTTGACAAAATGGTCAATGATGCTTTTACGTTGACCAATAAAAACAATGTGGTGTCAAATTCCATTAATGACAGTTTGATTTATACCTCGAACGGCGTAAGCGGTGTTTTCTTTAAAGTGGGCGGTAATGCAGCTACATCCAAGCAATTTTTTTTAACGGATACAACCAAAAATTTCATTCGTGGTGCATTGTATTTTGACGTAACCCCCAATGCCGATTCCCTAAAGCCTGTTCAGGATTTTTTACAGGCAGATATGGATCACATGATTAATTCGTTTAAGTGGAAGAATCAATAGCTCCAGTGCTCAATGTCCGATTCGTGGATAGCTGATTTATTCTATATTATATTGTATATACTTTTTTAGTGCCAGCTATCAAATCAATTCTTTTATCATTCCGTCTTACTTCCATCAATTATGTCAATTAAAAATAACATGTACATTGACTCCGGCATTAACTTTTAACTTCTAAAAGTTCTCAATTCTTCAACGATCAATTAATTTAAACCTGTCTAGGCCTTTGTTAGTATTTTTGCAACCTATATGATAGTAATAGATAATAAATTAGTGAGCGACGAAATTATAGAGGAACAATTTGTGTGCGACCTTAATAAATGCAAAGGTGGTTGTTGCGTAGATGGTGATGCCGGTGCTCCGCTTTCAAAGGACGAACTGGACAATTTGAACGATGTGTATGAAGCGGTACTTCCTTATCTGGATGAAGAAAATAAAATCGAACTGCAGAAACAGGGACGGTACGTTTACGACAAGGAATTTGGATGGGTAACACCAACAATTGAAAGTAAAGTTTGTGTGTATGGCATTACGGATAACAATGGAATTGTAAAATGTGGTATCGAGCAGGCATACAATGATGGTAAGGTAAATTGGAAAAAGCCAATTAGTTGTCATTTGTTTCCAATACGTATTAAACTGAGCAAGAATAAGCAAACAGAATTTGTAAATTATGAACCAAGAGAAGATCTTTGCAGCGCAGCATGTACACTTGGTAAAAAGTTAAAAGTACCTGTGTATATTTTTTTAAAGGATGCCCTCATTAGAAAATACGGAGCTGAATTCTACGAAACATTGGAAGCGACCGCAATGCATATCGAAGAAGGAAAAATGAGCGGAAAGAAATAATTGGGGAGTAAAAAATAAGGACTTCTTCCCGTAATTAATAACAACAACTATTTATTAGAATTATAAAATGTCTGTCAGATTTGAATAGACCAACAAATTAAAAATGAAAAGAATATTAATTTTTGCCAATTTCCTTTTGCTGATTTCCATTTCTTCCTGCTCTGTTAACAGGGCTAAAGTGGATGATAGCCTTAAAAAATATTTTGATGAAAATAAAGTAGAAGGATGCTTTACGTTTTTCAACAATGCGGATGGTAAGGTAACCGTTTATAATATGGCGCTTGATACAATGCGGTTTACGCCTGCATCTACTTTTAAAATTTTAAACTCATTGATTGGCCTTGAGATTGGAAGAATAACAGATGAAAAAATGGTGATTAAATGGGATGGTATAATGCGCTGGAATGGAGACTGGAACAAGGATCTTTCGATGGAAGATGCTTTTAAAGTAAGCTCAGTGCCTTACTATCAGGAAGTAGCAAGACGCATTGGAAAAGACACCATGCAACATTGGCTGGATAGTTTGCAGTATGGCAATATGAAAATCGGTACTCACATTGATAGCTTTTGGCTTGATAATAGCTTAAAAGTTTCACCCGACGAGCAACTAGGTTTGGTAAAGCGTTTATATTTCGACCAGTTGCCTTTTCAAAAACGCACGCAACAAATTGTTCGGGATTTGATGACGCAGGAGGATAACACATTGTACACATTGGCCTACAAAACAGGATCGGGCTTTGATGAAAACAACAATGCAATAGGCTGGATGGTTGGCTGGATTGAAGAAAACAAGCATCCGTATTTTTTTGTAACGCTCGTAAAGTCCGCTGATAAAAATATAGATATGAAAACCGTTCGCTTAAATATTACAAAGGGGATACTGAAACAGTTTGGTTTCTTTGAAGGAAAGATGTAGACAATAATCTATTTAATTTATTTACAACCCCCTTAACAGGCTGATACGATTGTAAAGATTAAGATTGCATAAATACGACTAAAATTTTAAAAGCCAGACAGTAGGAAATCAGACATCGTTTAACAATTCAATACAGTATAGGATTTTATGATCCAGTTTCAACATATCGAATACTTACTCGGTTTACTTGCAGTTCCGCTGATGATGGCATTGTATTTTCTCGTGATTCGCTGGAAGAAAAAGACCATCAAAAAAATTGGTGATCCGGCATTGGTAAATCAATTGATTCGTGATTATAGTCCTTCAAAATTTTCCCTCAAGTTTATTTTATTTACGCTTGCATTTACCATCGGGGTAATTGCACTTGCCAATCCCAGAATGCCAATGGGCACAAGCAGTGTAAATCGAAATGGTATAGATGTGATGATTGCGTTGGATGTAAGTAAGAGTATGCTGGCTCAGGACGTAAAGCCAAACAGGCTGGAACGAGCCAAGCAAATCATATCAAAACTAATTGATAAATTGCCCGAAGACCGAATAGGTATTGTTGTTTTTGCGGGAAGGGCATACCTACAAATGCCGCTTACAACCGATCACGCAGCCGCAAAAATGTATTTATCCTCCGCAACTCCTGATGTAGTACCAACGCAGGGTACCGTAATAGGCGATGCATTGAAAATGTGCTTTGCTGCTTTTAATTCGAAAGAAAAAAAATACAAATCGATCATCTTAATCAGTGATGGTGAGGATCATGATGAAAATGCAGTTACGCTGGCAAAAGCATTGGCCGATGAAGGCGTAATGATCAATACAATCGGTATTGGTTCACCAGAGGGAGCAATGATTGTAGATGCAGAAACAAATGACATAAAACGGGATGCAACAGGCAACCCGGTGATTACAAAATTGAATGAAACCGAATTAAAAAACATAGCAGCGAATAGTAACGGAATTTATCAGTTGTTTTCAAATTCGGATGATGTTGTATCGCAACTGGAGAAGCAACTGAAAGGGATGGGGCAAAAAACGATCAAAGAAAACTCACTCGTAAATTACCAGAGCTTTTTCCCATGGCTGCTGGCAATTGTTTTATTGATGTTATTAGCTGACTTTTTCATTTCAGAAATAAAATCGGTTAAAAAAAATCAGCTAAAAAACGTTACAAGCAACATCAACCCAGTTGCATTTTTATTTTTATTGATACTCATATCTTCTGCAACCTTTGCCCAAAATGACAACCAACTATTAAAAAAGGGCAACGAAGCTTACAATAAAAAGCAATATGACATTGCACGTGATAATTATAAAAAAGCAAGTGAAAAAAATCCGGGTAATCAAAAGGCATCATTCAATTTAGGCAACGCACTTTATAAAAGTGAAAAGCCTGAAGATGCATTGATAGCTTATGATGCAGCAATAGAAAATAGCAAGTTGCCCGCAGAAAAATCAGGGGCCTTTTATAATAAAGGTGTTGTATTGCAGAATAGTAAAAAACTACCTGAATGCATTGATGCATACAAAAATGCACTACGGCTTAATCCAACGGATGAAGATGCAAGGCTGAACCTGCAGAAAGCCTTGAAGCAACAGCAACAGCAGCAACAAAAAGAAAAAGACAATAAAGATCAGAAGAAACCCAAAGACGATCCCTCAAAAAAAGACCAGCAGAAGCAGCAGGAAAACAAAGACAATGATTTGCCTAAACCCAAGCCTTCAAAAATGACGAAGAAGGAAGCAGAGGAAAAATTAAAGGCTTTATTGCAACAGGAAAAAAAACTACAGGATAAACTACGAAAAGTAAATGCCGCCTCTCCTGAAAAGCCTGAAAAAGATTGGTAAATTTTTGCATCTTTGCATGACAAAATTATACCATGAAGAATTTGAGATTTCTGCTTGCACTTATAATCGCCGCTGTTTTATCTTCCTGCCTTGATACCGAAGAGAAAATCTTTTTAAATGATGATAATTCCGGTACTTACTCCATGACGCTGGATATGGGTAGAATGTTGTCCATGGCGGCTTCTATGGGAGCTGATAAAGCAGATCCGGAAAAAGTAAAAGAAAAAAAGGACACCACCGTTTACCTGAAAGATATGGTGAATTCTGCAGACAATTTAACTCCCGAAGAAAAGGCGAATTTCCAAAATGCAGTAATCAGTGTAAAAATGGATGAAGCTCAAAATGAAATGAAGATTGTTATGAGTTCACCTTTTAGCAATGCTGCTGGTTTAATGGAAATAAAGAAAAATTTCACCACAGTATTAAATAAATTGAAAGCATTTGAAAAGGCGTCCGGGGAGCAAGCAAAAACTGAAGAAGATGGAGGTGAAATGAAAATGGATGCTACATCGGCTAATCCGGTTGAAGACCAGTTTACTTTTATGGCAGGCCAGGGGTTAATATCCAATAGTATCACCAATATCCAGGCTTTTAAAGATAAGATAGCAAAAGATTCAACACTCGGTAAGATGAGTCAAATGACAGCTATGATGGGAGATATAAATTATCGGACCATCATCGTTTTGCCAAAAGCAGTTAAAAAATATGATGGCCCTGGCAGCACCATTACTGATGATAAAAAAACACTTCATTTTGTTACTACGCTCACAGAGATGATGGAACATCCTGAAAAAGTTTCTTACAAAGTAGAATATTAACGGGGAAGGTAAATATCCGTTAAAAGGAAATTGTCGCAACTTTAATTGTCATCCTTTATTAGACAGAATCAGTGTAAAAGACATTTTGTAATAATTTGAAATGTTGTCAACCATATCCCTCACTTTTTGTTTTTAGAACATTAGTAATTTAAAATTTATGCAATTGTTTTGTGAATCATTGACGGAATATAAACGCCTCAAAACACGAGAAGTTAAGATCGGCAACCTGTTATTAGGCAATAACCATCCCATTCGTGTTCAAACCATGACCACAACCGACACCATGGATACCATTGCTACTGTAGAGCAAACCATTCGTTGTATTGAAGCAGGAGCTGAGTTGGTTCGAATTACTGCACCATCCAAAAAGGAGGCTGAAAATTTATTGAATATAAAAAATGAGTTGAACCGGCGTGGATATTTTGTTCCGTTAGTGGCCGACATTCACTTTACACCCAATGCTGCAGAGATTGCGGCAACCATTGTTGAAAAGGTAAGAGTAAATCCCGGCAACTATGTGGACAAGAAAAAATTTGAACAAATTGATTATACCGACGCAGAGTATGCAGAAGAGATTGAACGCATCAGAGAGCGATTTACACCATTGGTTAAAATCTGTAAAGAGTATGGCACTGCCATGCGCATTGGTACCAATCATGGTTCATTAAGTGACCGCATTATGAGTCGGTATGGCGATACTGCAATGGGGATGGTGGAAAGTGCGATGGAGTTTCTGCGCATTGCACGCAATGAAGATTATCACAATATTATATTGAGTATGAAAAGCAGTAACCCACTTGTAATGGTGCAGGCATACAGGTTATTGGTCAGTCATATGATAGATGAATTTGGCGAATGTTATCCCTTACACCTTGGTGTAACCGAAGCAGGAGATGGCGAAGAAGGAAGAATAAAGTCTGCCATCGGCATTGGAACTTTGCTGGAAGATGGCATTGGCGATACCATACGGGTAAGCCTAACCGAAGATCCAGAATTGGAAATTCCTGTTTGCAGGGATATCGTGAAACGATATACCGAACAGCGATTATCCAGCGTAGACATGCAATCAATTCCGTTAATCGAAAAGCTTCCATATTCTCCTTTTGAATACAAGCGAAGAGAAACCTTTGCTGTAAGCAATATCGGTCACAAGCAGGTTCCCGTTGTAATTGCAGATCTAAGTAAAATAGAAAAAATTACCACAGCCCATTTACAATCGGTTGGTTACACCTACAATGAAGCCACCGATAAATGGGCGATCAGTGATTTGGCTGCCGATTACATTTTCACCGGTAACCAAATACTTGATTTCGCATTACCGGGCACTGTAAAAGTAATCGTGTATCCTGCTACCTGGCAACTGGCAGCCGATAAAACTACCTATTTCCCCCTATTTGAAGATAGCGGCTACGTAGACGCTGAGTCTATTTCAGATCAGTTAAATTTTGTAATGATTGATTGCTTTAGCGATCAAACAGCCATCAATGATTTCACGTATCTAGATGAGCTGGCAAATGATCCCAAGGTGGTGCTTTGCCTGAGTTCAACCAATATTCTTGCGATGCATGCGGTAAGAAGAATGGTGCTGGAATTAATGAATCGTTCCATTAAAAATCCGGTTGTTTTTATAACCGATAGCAATTGGTCAACAGCCGATGAGCATCTCATTCATCATGCAACCGAAACAGGCGCATTGTTTTTAGAAGGAATGGGAGATGGTATCTGTTTGGGGATGTCGTCAAAAGCCTATAAGGATGCAGCCAATATAGCTGTGAGTGGAAGAAATTATAGCGCAAATGCTTCTGTAGAGCAGTTTATCAACAATACCGGTTTTTCAATATTGCAGGCAACCCGCACACGAATTTCAAAGACCGAATACATCAGTTGCCCAAGTTGCGGCCGCACACTATTCGACCTTCAGGAAACCACTGCAAAAATCAGGAGTGTAACCAATCATTTAAAGGGCGTTAAAATTGCCATCATGGGATGTATTGTAAATGGCCCCGGTGAAATGGCCGATGCTGATTTTGGTTATGTAGGAAGTGGTGTAGGGAAAATTACTTTGTATCGGGGTAAGGAAGTGGTAAAAAGAAATATAGAAAGTGCAATTGCTGTGGATGAACTGATCATTTTATTAAAAGAGAGCGATGCATGGGTGGATGTTCCAGAATAATATTTTCAAATGGGTGCTGTGTAAAGAATTTAATGACGGTTCAATTTGTGAAGGGGCAATTGTCTATGGTGAAATATTGACGATTTACCATTCACCATTCACACTTAACTTAACACTAGCAATTTTCTTTCCTTTCATTTAATATTAATTCAATCGTAAAATTATGCAAACAGATTTCCTGGTAATCGGCAGCGGGATAGCAGGGTTAACCTATGCTTTAAAAGTAGCACAAGATTGCCCGGATAAGAAAATTACGATCATTACCAAAACGCAAAGCGATGAAACCAATACCAAATATGCACAAGGTGGAATTGCGGGGGTGATGGATTTTGATAAGGACAGCTTTGACAAACATATTGAAGACACATTAATTGCAGGTGATGGATTGTGCAACAGAGAAATAGTTGAAATTGTGGTAAGGGAAGGCGTTGAAAGAATAAAAGAAATCATTGAATGGGGAGCTCATTTTGATAAAGATAAAGAAGGCGACTATGCCTTGGGCCGGGAAGGAGGGCACAGTGAATTCCGGATATTGCATCACAAAGATGTAACTGGTAAGGAAATGGAAAGGGCATTGCTTGAAGCAGTCAGCTTAAAACCTAACATTAGTTTATTGAGTCATTGCTTTGTGCTCGATATCATTACGCAACACCATCTCGGCTTTTTGATTACTAAATCCACGCCGGATATTGAATGCTATGGTGTGTATGTGTTAAACATGAATACAGACAAAATCGAAAAAATATTATCATCCATTACCTTACTTGCAACTGGTGGTAACGGGCAGGTATATCGCACTACTACCAACCCTGCTATTGCAACCGGCGATGGTGTGGCAATGGTGTATCGTGCAAAAGGACGAATTGAAAACATGGAGTTTATCCAGTTTCATCCAACAGCATTGTATGAGCCTGGAGTACTAGGCCACAGTTTTTTAATAACAGAAGCTGTTAGGGGCGATGGTGGTATTTTACGCAATCACAATGACGAAGCTTTTATGGCACGCTATGATGAACGAAAAGATCTTGCACCAAGAGACATCGTGGCAAGGGCCATTGATAATGAGATGAAGATAAATGGTACAGAGCATGTTTACCTTGACTGCCGGCATTTCACGAAAGAAAAATTCATTGAACATTTCCCAAATATTTATGACAAATGCCTCAGCATTGGAATTGATATCACTAAACAAATGATACCGGTAGCCCCAGCAGCCCACTATAGTTGTGGTGGAATAAAAACTGATGAATGGGCAAGAACTTCCATCAAAAATCTGTACGCCGCAGGGGAATGTGCCTCTACAGGTTTGCATGGAGCCAATCGACTGGCAAGTAATTCTTTGCTGGAGGCAATGGTGTTTGCACACCGGGCTTACAGGCATTCGGTACAAGGCATGAACGATGCACAACTTGCTGATGAACTGGCGGCTAGTCCTAAAAAGAAATTGGATGCATCACAAGTTCCTGGCTGGAGAACGGAAGGTACCAATGCTCCAAAGGAAATGATCCTGATTACACAAAGTGTTAAAGAATTGAAATTATTGATGAGTGATTATGTGGGTATAGTTAGAAACAATGAAAGGTTACAAAGGGCAATGAAGCGGCTCGATTTATTGTATGAAGAAACAGAAGCCTTATACGAAAAAACAGCCGTATCTCCGCAATTGTGTGAGCTTCGAAATATGATTACTGTAGCTTATTTAATAGTAAAGTGTGCTGAATTCAGACATGAAAGTAGGGGCTTGCATTTTAACACAGATTATCCTGCAAAAAGTACAATGGTTCAAAATATTGCTATTTAGTAAGGTAGTTGAGTCGTCCTTCGGCGTGTGTTTTTTTTATAAATGAAATCGAATATGTGATGGATGGCATCGCTTTAAATAAAGTTTTCAGCGTTGTGTTTGAATTGCTGTAATTATTCTTTGCAGTTAGTTTTCTTCCTGATGGCTGTAAGTTATTTTGGTTTTGAGATCCTATAAGTATTGATTATTCAAGGGTTTTTCTGGCAATTTGTAAGGCATCAACCTTTGGAAGACTACCTTGTTTACCTTTACCTTTGCAATATGTATTATCTGGCTTACGGCTTTTTATACCTTGCTTCATTGCTGCCATTTTTTATTTTATACCTGATAAGTGACTTTATATACATACTGATGTATTATGTTTTAGGGTATCGGAAAAAAGTGGTAGTTGCCAACCTCTTGCTGGCATTTCCTGACAAAACATTGGCTGAAAGGGAACGGATTGCATCTCAATTTTACAAAAATTTTGTAGATACTTTCATAGAGACCATTAAGCTGTTGTCTATGACGGAGACTGAATTTGACAAAAGGTGTACGGGGGATATAAGCCTGATTAAAGCGGCAGTTGCAAAAGGTAGAAGTATCCAATTGGTTGGAGGACACCAGTTTAACTGGGAGTTTGCAAATCTTTTTTACAGCAGACATGTTGGTATTCCTTTCATTGGTGTATTTGCCAATGTAGAGAATAAAGTTTTTAACCGTATTTACCATAAATTCCGGTCAAAATACGGTACCATTTTAATTCCCAATTCATCTTTTCAGCGACAAATGATTGAGCTGATGAAGCAACAATATTCCATTATTTTATTGGCCGATCAAAATACGGATCCAGGTAAAGCATACTGGTTAAATTTTTTCGGTGAGCCAGTTCCCTTTGTAATTGGATTGCATCGAACTGCTGTAAAAAATAAACCCGTGCTGGTGTATTATGATTGTCAAAAGTTGAAAAGAGGCTACTATCATTTTGCAATAAACGAAATTGTGGAGCAACCGGAAACCTATACTCCTGAAGGGTTGGCCCTGAAATACAGAGATTTCCTTGAAAGGATTATACACAATCAACCCGACAATTATTTATGGAGCCACCGAAGATGGAAACATGTGTACAATGAAACCTATAGGAAACAATGGATTGATACCAGGTAATGGTCTTGCGTTTGTGCATGGAAGTTTTTTCCTTGTTATTTAAATTTGTTTCTTAACTGATTGCATCTGTGTTATAAAACTTAACAAATAAAGCAATTCAAGAATATAAGCCTGATTGAATAAAGAATTTCAATCATTTAATCAGGCTGGTGCATATAACATAACACGCATATTACTGTTAGTTTAGCACACTTGGGTCCTTCACAACCTTGATGGTTTTCTCGTCTTTTATTTTATCCCAACCACCTACTACATTTCTCAAATTGTGAAGTCCATGACTTTTCATTAGAGAGCATGCAATAACACTCCGGTAGCCGCCCCCACAATGAATGTATAAGTTTTGATTATCTTCAAAATCTGCAATCAATGCTACATCCGTCATTTCATTCAAAGGCATGTTGATCGCTCCTTTTACGTGGCCCTCTGCAAATTCAGTGTCTCGTCTAACATCTACTACCTGTAGATTAGCATCGTGTGGAATATCCATTGCCAGCTCATCTGATTCTACATCAATGATCATATCCACTTTTTCTCCTGCCTTTTTCCATGCATCAAACCCCCCTTTCAGGTATCCTTCTATTTTACTAAAGCCAACCCTTGCCAACCTCACAATTGTTTCCTCTTCTTTTCCTGGTTCTGTAATCAACAGCATGGGTTTAGCAAAAGATAAAATACTACCAGCCCATTCTGCAAAGCGTCCTTCAAGACCGATGAACAGGCTTCCGGGTACAAATCCTTGCGTGAAAATGTCCGCATGTCTTGTATCCAATACTGTTATATCTTCTTTCATTTTGATTTTAAATGCAGCAACGGTTAATGGGATCAGCGCTTTTGATTTTATCAGGTTGAGGCTGTCATATCCTTCCTGGTTAATCTTTGCATTCACCAGAAAATAATTGGGAGCATCTGCTAAATCTTTAGTAACCGCTTTTATAAATGCCTCTTTGGTTTGTGGTTGCAATGCGTAGTTGCTTTGTTTCTCCTCGCCAATTGTACTAACGGTATTGGCCCCCATATTTTTGCCACAACTACTTCCAGCTCCATGCGCAGGGTACACCAGAATATCATCTGCCAATGGTAAAATTTTCTGTTGGATGGTTTCATACATAATGCCAGCTAGCTCTTCTGTACTCATGTTACCACTGCTTAAATCTGGCCTGCCTACATCCCCTACAAATAATGTATCGCCACTGAAAAGTGCATGACTTTTATTGTTTTCATCTTTTAATAAATAGCAACTGCTTTCAATGGTATGTCCGGGCGTATGCAATACTTCAATCGTTGTTTTCCCCAACTTAAATTCCTCTCCATCTTTTGCAATATGGACAGGGAAACTGGTTTTCGTTTCAGGGCCAAAAATAATCGGGGCGCCGGTAGATTTGCTCAGGTCTAGATGACCACTTACAAAATCTGCATGAAAATGTGTTTCGAAGATATATTTTATGGTAGCCTTTCTTTCCCTTGCAATTACAATGTATTCTTCGGTATCTCTTAACGGATCTACTACTGCCGCTTCACCGTCACTTTCAATGTAGTAGGTTGCTTCACTCAGGCACCTGGTGTATAATTGTTGTATGTACATGTGTATTATTTTTTCTGGCTGCAAATGTAAAAAACAAAAAGCGGATGTTGTTACAACATCCGCTTTAATACTTTTTAAATGTAGATCTTAGGCAACGAGGTCATTAACAAATTCGCTGATCTCTTCAATTCTTTTATGATTGATAATGTAGAAAATAAACTTACCGTCACGTTGAGTGGTTACAATACCCGCTTTTCTCAAAATAGCAAGATGCTGGGAAGCAACGGATTGCTCCAGTTTAAGTCTTACATAAATTTCAGTAACAGTGATTTTCTTTTCTTCCTCAATCAACTTTATCAATTGCTGACGCAACTTGTGGTTGAGTGCCCTTAAAATTAAGGCTGCTTTTTTTACGCTGTAGTAATCGATTTTAATTGTGCCCATTTTTGTAGCGTGTTGCAAACTTACGTCTTGCCTCTTAATGGCGGTGTCATTTGTCATAGATATTTAATTTTATTTGTGCCACACAAAGATACAAATCAATTTATATACATTATAATTGAATTGTTTTATTTAAAAATAAAAAGCCTTTACAGGCAATCAATTATTTGGAGACTAAACCTTGAAAAAATTCTTTCAGATAAAGTGGTTCAAAATAAGCAAGGTTAACAAATTCATTTATTTCAAATTTGCTATGTGCTAATTTACTCATTGCCAGTACATTGTTAAATGTGCCCGGAAACAAAGCGTTTTCATGCCGGGAAATGGCTTCCCATTTTTTTGCACCGTTTCCAAAAAAGAAAATTTTATTTTTTAACAGCCCGTTGGCAAAAATATTTTCACTTAATACCACGGCACAGGGCGAAATTTCGGTTTGTAGGTTTTGATCATATAATGCAGTAAAAACTTCCATCCGCCTTGCATCTATCATAGGGCAAAAAAGAACCGGACTGTTGGCATAGATTATCCGGGTTTCCAATATGGCAGCCAATGCCAATATCTCTAGTGTTCCAATGGCAATCAATGGTTTATTAAGGGCATAACATAAACCTTTTGCACTAGCCATCCCAACTCTTAAACCGGTGTAGGAGCCCGGCCCGGCTGATATTCCAACTGCATCTATTTTTGTTATAGCAACTGAAGCGCTTTTAAGAAGCGTTTGGATCGCCGGCTGCAAAAATCCTCCATGATCCTTTTGTTCTGTATTGGCAAGGGAATCAATGATTTCGCCATCTTTTGCAATACTTACATGGGCAATGTCTGTTGCTGTATCTATATTTAAAATTAAACTCATGCGGTTATAGCTGCTTTTAATAATGGGGCGGGTAAATATCTTTTATCTTGAATGCTCATTTTTTGTAAAAGTGTAAAGATTTTATTTACTCCAATTAAAGCTGCCCATTCAAAAGGGCCATGCGGATAATTGGTACCTAACTTCATGGCAATATCAATTGCTTCAGTTGTGCTTACATTCTCCTCCAGTGCAAAATAAGCCTCGTTTATAATCATAGCGATTATCCGTGCAGATACAAATCCAGGTTCATCAGGCACCTTGATTGTCTCTTTCCCCAACGCCTTCAGAATGTCCTGAACAGGCTTATTAATGGCACCTGCAACTTCCCAGGTATTGCGTGCTAAAAAGCCATTCCACCCATTGATGCGAACCACATTGGGAACAGCATCCATTTCTTTGAGGGTTGTGCAAACAGCATTGACAAAAACAGGTTTGGGGGTCCAGTGAAAATTTGTTTTCAATTCTCCCTTTAGCAAAAGGCAGGCATCAACATCAGGTTTGATATTTTCCATGCTTTCTATTCTGTAAAAATCAACCTGTTCATAAGCTGTATCCATCTCTTTCCATTGGCGGTCATTTGCCAGAACAGCAATCTTCATTTGATTATTTTTTACAAAAATAGGTGGTTGATAAAAGATATATTTGCATTTCCTAAAAGAAAAGATTTTATAATGAGTAAGCAGATTATCAATACCGTTAATGCCCCTGTACCTATTGGACCCTATAACCAGGCAGTAAAAACAGGCAATTTATTATTTGTATCCGGGCAAGTGGCACTAAAGCCAGGTACCAACGACTTTGCCAATGCCGATATCATTGAAGAAACACATCAGGTAATGCAAAATCTGAAGTCAATTTTAGCAGAAGCTGGTATGGACTTTAGCAATGTGGTTAAAACAACGATCTTTTTAAGTCATATGGATTTGTTTGGAGATGTGAACGTGATTTATGCTAAATATTTTGAAGGTGATTTTCCTGCCCGGGAAACAGTTGCAGTTAAAGGGCTACCTAAAAATGCGAATGTAGAGATCAGCGTTATAGCAGCAGGGTAACAACCTTTTTAAGTCAAAATATTCTCATAACAAAATACCTGGTAACCTTGCATTCAAGATTGCATTTTGATAAGTGTTTTTGTATGATTTTGCCGAAACATTCATCATAATCCGGCGCAAATCTTAAAGTGGTGTTTTTACTTTTTAATTTTGTAAAAAGTCAGTTTCTTTACGCTTGCTGTTTTACTTAACTTTTCTCATCTTTCAATTGTTAAAAGACTGCACAATAACTGACAATAGCTTCTGCGGATTTGATTGATGCTCTTCAATTGAACGCTGTTTCAAATTATAAACGGGAGAACTGTTTAGAAGTTAATTGAGATTCGAAATAACCTTCGTTATCCATTTATTTTTTAGTTGAATCATTCTTATTTCACCTGATTTTTTTAAATATGAGCCATTTATCACCAAAGGTAATTATCACGGCTAAGGCGCATGATATATTGATTACTACTTTGCTCGAAAAGGGCTACGAAGTGCTATACCAGCCCGACATCAGTTATGAAGCTTTAAGTGATCTTATTAAAGATGCGCATGGATTAATTGTTACTACCAGATTAAAAATTGATCAACCTTTAATTGACCGGGCCGAAAAATTAAAATGGATTGGCCGTTTGGGAAGTGGTATGGAATTGATTGACGTTGCCTATGCTAAAAGTAAAGGGATACAATGTGAAAGCAGTCCCGAAGGAAACAGGAATGCAGTGGGTGAACATGCACTTGGATTGGTGCTGAACCTGCTGAACAAAATCAGTTATAGTTTTGATGAAATTAAACAGGGTAAATGGAACAGGGATAGCAACCGTGGCACAGAACTGGGTGGAAAGACCGTGGGTATTATCGGGTTTGGAAATACCGGCAGTTCTTTCGCCAAATTATTGGCAGGTTTTGATGTAACCGTATTGGCCTTTGATAAATACAAATTTGATTTTGCAAACGGGAATATCAAGGAAGCCAGCTTTGAACAGGTTTGCCGCTATGCGGATGTAATTAGCTTTCATGTGCCGCTTACTGTTGAAACAAAGTACATGGCGAATCAGTCATTTTTTACTTCCTTGTTAAAAAAGCCGGTTTTTATCAACGCCTGCCGGGGTGGGGTAACCGATACTGCAGATCTTATTGAAGCCCTGCAGCAGGGTAAAATTGCTGCGGCCGGATTGGATGTGCTTGAAAATGAAAATATTGCAAAATTGACGACTTTGCAGCAAGAGCAACTTAGCTTTTTAACTGCCCAGCCCAATGTTATCCTTACACCTCATATAGCTGGGTATAGCCATGAGGCATTTTATAAAATGAGTACAGTAATTCTGGAAAAGTTGGAAATTTGATATTTTGCTTATATTTGCACCATCTACAACGCCTTAGGTACATTCCTGAGGCGTTGTATTTTTTTTCTCCTTACTATAAAAAAAATGTTATGAGTGAAACGAATTATGTAAAAAAAGAGACATTTGAGCAAATGAGGGCAGAGCTATATCAAATGAAGAGTGTAGAAAGGCCGGCCGCAAGCAGGGCGATTGCAGAAGCACGTGAAAAAGGTGACTTAAAAGAAAATGCGGAATATGATGCTGCTAAAGAAGCTCAAGGGATGCTGGAAGCAAAAATAAAATACCTGGAAGGCGTAATTGCAACCGCACGTATTTTAGACGAAACCAATATTGACATTTCTAAAGTCTCAATCTTAACCAGGGTAACAGTTACCAATATGGGCACTAAAAAGAAATCTACTTACCAGATTGTATCTGAAAAAGAAGCTGACCTGAAGCTGAGTAAAATTTCTGTAACCTCTCCAATCGGTAAGGGACTGCTTGGTAAAGTAATTGGTGATGTAACCGAAGTACAGGTTCCTGCCGGTGTTTTGAAATTTAAAGTGGAAAACATCAGTTTATAATTTTTGAACCTCAAATTTTTAGCCCATTCCCAAAAGAATGGGTTTTTTGTTTCGTAATTTTAAAGCAAAATTTTACAATGACTATCTTTTCTAAAATAATTGAAGGGCAAATTCCTTCTTATAAAATTGCTGAAAACGAACACTTCTATGCTTTTCTTGATATTTTCCCGATGGCCGAGGGGCATGTGCTGGTTGTGCCTAAAATTGAGACGGATAAATTTTTTGATCTGCCTGATAATTATTTAGCGGAGCTGTTGGTTTTTGCAAAACCCATTGCCCATGCAATTGAACAATCTTTTGATTGCAACCGCTGTGGTGTAAGTGTAATCGGATTGGAAGTACCTCATGCGCATCTTCATTTAGTGCCCATCAATTCTGCCGAAGAAGTAAATTTTACCAATCCAAAATTGAAATTGACTTCAGAAGAATTTAAGGTGATTCAGGAAAAAATTGTAAAAAACTTCAATAGAATACATATCTAAATCTGTTCTGGAACAGCCTGACTTACCTCGCAGAAGGTGGGAGCATTACTTCTTTAGCCGCTCTGGATTCTTCTTCAAAAAATCATCCCAGCCATTAACCTTAGCACCGGCAGAAGCCATCACCGAGTTTTCCTGAAAATAATGGCAAACAGCTACTGCCAGTGCATCAGACGCATCAAAGTATTTCGGATCGTCTTTAAAATTTAGCAAACGCTGCAACATTTTTAAAACCTGCTCCTTGCTCGCATTACCATTGCCCGTAACCGATTGTTTTACTTTTTTTGGAGAATATTCTGTTACATCCAGTCCATGCCGCATGGCAGCCGCAATGGCCACTCCTTGTGCCCGGCCCAGCTTGAGCATGCTCTGTACATTTTTACCAAAAAAGGGCGCTTCAATGGCAAATACATCTGGTTTATATTTTATAATAAGACCGCTTACCGTGTTATAAATGAGTTGTAATTTTTTGTAGGGATCGTCTACTTTTCCTGGTTTTAAAACATCCATTTCAAGCAGAGAAATACTGCTGCCATGAACGGTTACCAGGCCATAGCCCATCACAACGGTGCCGGGATCAATCCCTAAAATTATTTTTGATTTCCTTTGCAAAGCAGCGGGTATTTGTGGTATGTATTCCTGCAACTGAAACGTCATGGTTACTCGTGTAATAATACCGGTTAACTTTGCTTAGCTTCGATTGCCATCACTTAAAGTATATTATTGATGGCAAAAGTAGTGAAACATCATCTACCCTATGCGCCTTTTAGCGTCAGGAAAAAATTAAACATCCGGTTTGAGTAGACAACTTAAAATATTTATCAACTATTTTTTTGGCCCGGTTTTATTTCTGGTATTAACCTGGAGTTTGTACCGCCAAATCATCAATCAACCAGATCTTTCACAAAGATGGGAGCAGATAAGTATTGGCTGGAACAACTGGAAATTTTGGTTGGTCATACTGTTGATGTTTGTAAACTGGGGAATTGAATCAAAAAAATGGCAGTTGCTCATCAATCATGTGCAACAATTCACTTTTAGCAAAGCATTTAAATCAGTGTTAGCTGGCTGCAGTGTAACTATGCTTACCCCCAATCGTATAGGCGAATATGGGGGCAGAATTTTGTTTGTAGAAGATGAACATCGGATTAAAGCAATCTCCCTTAGCCTGGTTGGTAGTATCAGCCAGTTATTGGTTACGATGCTAATGGGCTGTATTGGCTTATTATATTTAAGGTTTATTTCACACAATAATAGCAATGCGCTGGCTGTTTTACCTGAATTTTGGGGCGATGTGTTGATTTACATGAGTGTTGGAATAACCGTTTTATTATTGCTGTTTTATTTGCGTTTAGGCTGGTTGGTTAGAGTAATGGAAAAATTACCTGCTTTACAAAAAGTAGTCAATCATATCAGGGTTTTGGATGAATTTAACAATCAAGACCTGTTACTGATTTTAATTTTGTCGTTTATTCGTTACTTGGTATTTGTTTTGCAATACGTGCTGATGTTGCAGGTGATGCAAATAGATATCCCGGTTGGTTTGTGTTTTTGGTTGATGACTGTTTTCTATTTGGTGATGGCAGTAGCACCTTCCATTGGCTTTATCGAATTACCGGTACGGGTACGCGCAAGTTGGGTTATTTTTAAATTGTACACCACCAACCAGTTAGGAGTAAGCACGGCTTCATTGGGTATTTGGATGATTAACCTGGTAGTGCCTGCTGTCATTGGGAGTTTATTAATTTTGAGTATTAAAATAGTGAAAGAAAGATGAATATTTTTATCAAGGCAGGTATCTTACTAATAGGGCTTTCGGCATTTAGCCAGCAAGGGCAGCCGCCTTCGGATGTATTTTGCGGGATAAAGAATACCGCTTTTAAGGACGGAGAAGTAATCACCATGAAAGTTTTTTATAATTCACTGGGTATGTACCTTGGTGCAGGCGAAGCCACGTTTACAACGAGTTTGGAAAGATTCAATGGAAAGCCGGTGTATCACTGTGTTGGTGAAGGTAAATCCTTTTCTTTCTTTGATAATTTTTTTAAAGTAAGAGACCGGTACGAAACCTATATTGATACTTCCACTATGCAGCCCATCAAATTTATCAGGAATGTAGATGAAGGAGGGCACAAAATATACAACAATGTAACCTTCAACCATTCGGCAGGAACCGCTGTTAGCACGCATGGTGTTTTCAAAACTCCCAATTGTATCCAGGATGTAATGAGTTCTATCTACTATGCCCGCAATATTAATTTTGATAAATATAAACCGGGCGATAAAATTCCATTTGATATGTTTTTAGATGATGAAGTTTATCATTTATACATTCGGTATATCGGCAAGGAAAATGTAAAAACACGATATGGTAAATTCAGAGCGATCAAGTTTAAACCATTGCTTATTAAAGGAACCATGTTTGAAGGCGGCGAAAAAATGACGGCATGGGTGAGCGACGACCCCAATCATGTAATACTTCGTGTGGAAAGTGCTATTGCCGTTGGAAGCGTTAAAGTGGATATGTATGGCTATAAAAACCTTCGTTACCCATTAACTTCTTTAATAGGCATAAGGTAGCTGGTATTAAAGCTCACTCAGCTTAAAAATATCGTTGGACCGAATGCCCTTCTCTGTGTTTTGAAGTGTGCAACATTCATTTATGGGATCGTGTTCAAAAAACAATATTGCATTATTTTCTACAGCCCAGTTTAAAAATACCTTCTTCTCTTTTAAAGTTTTAAGTGGAATCATATCGTATGCCATCACATAGGGCAACGGAATATGTGCAATGGAGGGTAAAAGATCTGCTACAAATACAATCGTTTTACCATTGTAATTTATTACCGGCAACATCATCGCATCCGTATGGCCGTTTACAAATGTGAACGAAAGATCGTTAATAATACCAGAGGGTTGAATAACCAAAGCGCTATTGGTATCTTCACTGGCATTTGGCGGAACTTCCACCATTTTTAGCTGGCCGCTTTCTTTAATGGGCAAAATATTTTCTTTTAAAAAGCTTGCTTTTTCCCGGTCATTTGGCTGGGTGGCCCATTGCCAGTGCTTTTCATTGCTCCAATAGGTTGCATATTTAAAAGCTGGCATTAGCTTGTCCCCCACCCTTATGATGCTACCCCCGCAATGATCGAAGTGCAGATGGGTTAATACTACATCGGTTATATCATCTTTTGTAAAACCATATTGGGCAAGCGAAGTATCCAGTGTATGATCTCCATGAAGGTAATAATGACCAAAAAACTTCGCATCTTGTTTATCACCCATTCCATTATCAATCAATATTAATCTGTCACCAGCTTCAATCAATAAACACCTGAGTGCCCAGCTACACATATTGTTTTCATCAGCAGGGTTTAGTTTATTCCAAATGCTTTTGGGTACCACGCCAAACATTGCTCCGCCATCTAACTTGAAATGACCGGCATTAATAGAATATAATTTCATATGATAAGATATTAAATTTTTTGCTGCAATACCCTTTGTTTAACCAATGTAAAAACCAACAGTACAAACCCAAGGATAAAAAAGATAACCAGTGATAAGATGGAATTGCGGATAGTACTGATGCCTTCAATAAATCCAAAAGTAAAGAGCCCGATTACGATGGCAATTTTTTCAGTAACATCATAAAAGCTGAAGAAGGAAGCGGTATCTTTTGTCTCTGGCATTAATTTACTATAGGTAGACCGGCTGAGTGATTGTATGCCCCCCATCACCAAACCTACCAGCGAGGCAATGATGTAAAAATGTGTTTCTGTGCTAATGAAATAGCCTGCAATACATACGCCAATCCAGAGCAATACGGTAAGGAGCAGTACCTTGATATTTCCGAATTTTGCGGATAATTTAGACATACCAATCGCTCCAATGATGGCTACTATTTGTATGATGACTGCAGTAATGATTAGTTTTTCATTGGGGAGTTTCAATTCTTTAATACCAAAGTCTATCGCCACCAACATCACGGTTTGTACGCCCATGCTGTAAAAGAAGAAAGCCCCCAGGAAGCGTTTTAAAACCGGCATATGTGTCAACTGGTCCCACACTATTTTTAACTCATGAAAGCCATTTGCTAAACTATGTTTTTTAGTTTTCCGTTCGCTTTTGGGGCTAATGGGTAAAGCATTGAATGTGATCTGTGCAAAGCTTACCCACCAAATACCTACCAGCAAAAAAGTGAGCTTAAGTGGTAATGGGTTATTGGGCATGGCGATTACCAGTCCGAAGCCGATCATTTGTAACAGCACACTTCCTAAATAACCAAGACTAAAACCTTTGGCACTTACCCTGTCCCGGTCATTTTCAGCAGCAATTTCAGGCAAATAGGAATTGTAAAAAACCTGGCTCCCATAAAACCCAATGCCTGCAAACATAAAGCAAATCAGGCCCAATGTAATATGGTCTTTATCAAAAAAGAACATCAATGAGCAACTAATTGAACCGAGGTAACAAAAGAAGCGCATGAAATTTTTCTTATTGCCTTTGTAATCTGCAATGGACGAAAGTATGGGAGATAAAAATGCAATTACCAGGAAACCAAATGCAAGGACATAGTCTTTCAGCTCAGTATTTACAAAACGTCTTCCTAAAAAAGTGATTCCATCTGGAAAGTTTGCAAGACCCGTAACCGCTGCATAGTATGCAGGAAAAAAAGTAGTGGTAATTACCAGGTTATAAACCGAATTGGCCCAGTCGTACATGGCCCATCCGTTGATCACTTTTTTAGACGCAGTTTGCATATTGCAGCACAATTATTAGAGTCAGTAAATTAAATTATGTTAGCTGAAATTAAACAAATAATGGTAACGAAATTCAATTATTAATGTCGGATAATTCCCTGCCAGATTAGTATCAGCATGATAAGGCCTGCAACAATGCGATACATACCCCAAATGCGAAAGCCATACTTTTTCAAAAAATCGATAAAGAATTTGATGGCGAGTATTGATACGATAAAGGCAA
>JBBQKO010000011.1:0-35925 GCA_038327005.1 Chitinophagales bacterium
ACAGGGCAAACAGCAGCACATTGCGGCTCATCATGAAAACCAACGCACTCTGTACATTTATCTGAAACTATATAATAGGTATCCATAGATACCGGTATTCCTGCTGAACCTGCATCTGTAGTTAATCCGCTTTTTGAGGTAAACATTCCTTTTGCAGTTGTTCCATCCGAAAAACGCCATTCAACGCCCCCTTCGTAGATAGCATTATTAGGGCATTCCGGTTCGCAAGCGCCACAATTGATGCATTCATCTGTAATTTTGATAGCCATTTTTTTACTATTGTTATTTTGTTGGAATGTTCAAAGTTTACATTTTTTTAAAAAAAAGTAAATGCTTTTAACCTTTTAAATTTGAACTATTTTATACGCCAAATGATTCCCCACAACCACAAGTTCTGCTTGCGTTTGGATTGACAAATACAAATCCTTTTCCATTTATACCTCCGGAATAATCCAGCTCTGTACCTATTAAATACAAAAAGCTTTTTTTGTCAACGGCAATCGTTATTCCTTTGTCCTCAAAAACCTCATCGGTTTCTTTAATAACATTATCTAACGCAAGTTTGTAGGTAAGGCCAGAACAACCACCGCCATCAACACCTACACGAATAAATGTCCCTTCGGGACTATTTTCGGTTTTTATTAAACTTAACGCATATTGTTTTGCACTTTCTGAAACTGTTATCATTTTGTTTATGTATGAATTATTAATAATATTTTTTAATTGGTATGTTCTTCCAAAAAACCCTGGAAAGTAAATGCAGCTTCTTTTTCATTATTCGATAAATCTGCCAGTGTTATTTTATCCAGTAGCTTGTCGATAGCAGATTGCACCATTGTCCAAAGTGAACGGATAGAACAATCCACAGAATTAGTGCACAGCTTCATAACTCCTACATGATTCGCACAAAATTCTTCATCAAACAAACGACCACCCAAAGCTTTCAAAACATCGTTCACCGTAATACCCGCAGCAGGCCTGGCAAGTATATATCCTCCAACATGCCCTTTGGTACTATTAATCAAACCCTCCATACGAAGAAGCCGGGTTAATTTGGCAGCATGCGGCTGTGATAACCCTTCCATATCACTAAGCTGAGGAATGCTTAGGCCAGCATTATCCTTACACTTTGCAATTCGCACCAATATTCTTAAACCATACTCGTCCTGTGCTGTAATTTTCATGATTCTTTTATCGATTTTATAGTGATTGAGAAAAATCTCCGGAGCAAATGTACCCTTTTATTTTTAGTTTATACTAAAAAGTATAGATTAATTTATACTAAATGGTATAAATAAATTGTCCAAAATAAATTTTATTGTTACCAGCAGTTGAAATTTGTGGCTACACTGCAGCATTTCTTCATTTGCTTTTTGATTTTCACTGGCAAATAGATCCGATTCATTTGTTCATCCGTTGGAAATTGCCGAAAATCCTTTTGAAGGAAATCCCTATCAGCATAAAAACCGGAAAATGGCTATTGGTGCAGCAATTTGTGGCTGTAATTATACTTAACAGGGTAATGTTTTTTCCCTTTTTTTTATTGTTTTTTGTTGACGATTTAATATTGCTCACATTGGCAATTATGAAACGGATAGTTTTAAATGAATGACTACTTTTTGAAGCTGAATTCCCCGGATGAATAATCTTAATAGCTATAAATGGAAATTCTTACTAAGTCTAACTGGCAAGTATTTGGTTTCAACTAATGGTGCTGGGTAAGAAACCTTCATGGGAGTATAAATACAATGATTGCATTGCTTTCAGATTCCTTTGCAATATAACAGTAGGTCAGAAAGCGAGTTGCTATTTCTACTGAAAACTGTGTACATCAAACCAACGAAGATTCTGCTAAAGGCTGTCAAAAACGTAATTCATAGGAAGCCTGAACGTTCAATCATACCATTGAAAACTTTCAATTAAGAGCGGGAGCCATCAAGAACCAGGTAGAAAAGGAACAAGTTATTGCAGCGGAAATATAAAAATGCGACAAGCGTATTTGATTAGAAAAAATAACACGGTATGATTTTTTTACAAATATTCACAGTCATTAAAAATCAATTAAACAGCGGATTTACGGACGGGACGTTAAAAAATTGGGAACTAACAAAAGTTCATAAAAAGGAATTTATATACAGTCGATATAGCCAAGGTTATCTCCCTTTGAAATAGGTCAATTTTAAATTCATGTTTGCTTTTAATTTTATGCTAAAACAACTGTAATTGTAAAAGCAATGCAGCAATCTAGCACATTGAACGCATCAGAAAAGTTATTGAAATTGGGGTCGCAAAAAATGGTTCGATAAAAACAGTTTCCCGTCGTGTTTGCCTAAGAAAGATAAAACACATTGTGCTTTTTTAACAAGCGAAGAATTGGAAAGAATATAAAAACGAGTTTAGCTTCAACAGGCTTGAAAGACTCAGGGATATTTTTGTTTTTCTTGTTAAACAGGTCTTGATTATGTAGATATCGAAAAAACCAATTCAGGACAAACTATTATTTGGTATCGATGGTCAAAAATGTATTTACACATTTAGAGGGAAGACACATACAAAATAAAATGTTCTGTTGCTCCCAAGGCACTTTCAATAATTGGATAATAAAAAGACTATATAATCAATACAAATAAATACAAGCGGTAGCCTGGCATCTCACTCAATCAAAGCCAATCTTTCTACCGCCCCGGCTCTTCCTTTGAGCCAGGGGGGGTAAAGTAATTAAAGCTATTGCTTTTGCTTTTGCTATTGCTTTTGTTTAGGCACTTCCGATATATGATATTCCTGAATCCTTGGTGGATTTTCCGGCGATAGCGTGAAAAATATTTCTATGTTTGTTTTTTCACATTCCAACACAAATGAACCACGCAATTGATTAGCTGCTTTCATCTCTTTTACTGCATTAATTTTACCCGCTTTGGCGTATAGTTCCCGGGCTTCTTTTTTCAAACTATCAATGGGATAATCGGGAAAAAAGTTTTCAGCAAACAGTCCGCTTTGTTCGGCGTTGTTCCAGTCCGGTAAAATTTTCAATAGTTCCATTTTGCGTTGTTCCAGTATTTTAGACGGGGCTTGTTGCCTGGGTTGCAAACTTGCTATTTTAATCAAGGTATCCAATACCCTTAAATTAATGCCTCCCATGTGGGAGTAGGTTCTGTTGCCAAAAGCTACCACACCAATTCCGTAATCGGGCATAATGCGCCACTGGCTTCCAAAGCCGGGCAGTCCACCGCTGTGTGCAATATAGGTTTTGCCATCACAGTCGTTCATCCAGCCTAAACCATAACAATAAGCGGAGGTAACGGCACAGGTTCTGCCGTCTGGAAATTTGAAATTTGGATTAAAGCCATTCCAGCGCCAGGGGTGATGCATTTCTCTGACAGAACTTCTTTTAATGGGGCCGTCATCTTTTGTATTGCCGGGCGGCCAGGCTGCCAAATGAAATGCCATATAGCTTGCAAACTCATCTATGGAACTGATCATTGCCCCCATTGCACCCCAACTGCCATCCCTGGTATCATGCAGCAATACTTCCTCATTCCATTGCTCATTCAGCCAGCGATAGCCATGGGCCAGTTTATCAGGTGCCACATCCCCATATTCATAAGTAGTTGTTTTCATGCCCAACGGTTCAAGTATGTTTTTTTTGATATAATCCTGGTAACGCATGCCAGACACTTTGGTGATAATTTTCCCCTGTAACGCAAAGCCAAGGTTGCTGTATTCAAAGGCTATACCAGGTGGATTGGAAAAGGAAATTTGCTTTCCGATAAATTCCATCAGGTCTTTATCTGCATCAGCAAGCTGCCGGTCGCCCCATGGATTATCTTCCGGAAATCCTGCACTATGTGTCATCAAATGCCGGATGGTAATATGCGGTGCATCTGCCGTTGGATATTTTAGATGTTGCAACTCTGGAATGTATAAATAAGCAGGATCGTCCAGGTTCAGTTTTCCTTCATCCCGTAATTTTAAAATAGCCATACAAGTAAAACTTTTACTCATGGAGGCAATGCGAAAAAGCGATGAAGTGCTTGCTGGTATTTTCTTTGCAATGTCTGTGTAGCCATAGCTGTTTTTATACACCAATTGACCATCTACCACTACGCCAAAAGAGATACCCGGTATATGGTTGTCTATTGCATGCTTTTTATATAGGCTATCAACCACATTAAAGGCTGTTTTTATTTTTTCTAACCGGGAAATGTCAGTAAAAAAAGCCAGTGCATAAGAGGTGTCATAAAGTGTTGCCGCCGGTACTGACTTCGCATTAGGTTGCTTACAAGAAACAAAGAAGGCCATCACAGCGATGATTGGAAAGAATTTTCTCATTGACAAATTATTTTAGAGAATCAAGTTAATACTTATAAAATGAATATCAAGTTATCAAATGAAAACGGGTGCATTCATTGCAAGTGGAAGAAAGTTTATAACACACACTTACGAGCTGCTGAACCAGAATAAACTATCAACGAAAAATGGCGGAAGCAGTATAAATCAATTGACGGCAATAGTTTTTTGGTTTGCCGTCAATTGATTTTTTATTGATAATTCTTTGTTGTTACTTAAAATTTTAGAAGTCAACTTTACTAAATAAAACAACTTAACTAAAGCTGTTTTATTTAGGCTGGATCACCAGTTTTTTGTAAACAGTATTTGTTTGGTCACTGAAGCATACCATGTATATGCCGCTGGGAAGACCTGATATATCCAACGTAAAAGATATTGCATTCACGCTTTTATTTAATACTTTTTGTCCACCTGAATTTATTATGGTGATGGTTCCTTTCGGGAAACTTCCGTTTACTGTTACTTTATCATTCGCAGGGTTAGGAGAGAGGTTTATCAACCGATCAGCCCGTAAGTTTATTGGTAGAATATTACTATACAAAACTTTACCTTCTGTGGTGGTCATCTTCAACCGATAGTAGCATTTTGTTTCGCCAATTGGATAGTTGTTGTCAACAAAATAATAGTTTGTTTTACCCACCGGAAAACTGGTAATGCTGTTAAAATAAATGCCGTCAAAACTTCGCTCAACGTTTAATTGCTGAAGCCTTGTTTCTTCACTAAAGGTCCAGTTTAAATGCACCGATCCGTGCTGATCTTTTGCCGTGAAAGAAACCAGGCTCAACGGAAGTACGAATGGTTTAGTTAATGAGATATCATCAAAATAGACATTGATAGCAGGCTGGTTAAATACAATTTGGGTAAGCATCCTGACTCTTATCATTCGAGTACCTGCTGGCGCAACTCTTGTATTGGAATAATTCGTCCACGCTGTGCCGGAACCTCCTGAAAAAGATTGCCAGTTGCTGGCATAGCTGGTGCCCAAAACGATATTTGAGCCGTTGAGATAATCAACAATAAAACGGCCCTGGTCTGTTTGATTACTTACCGGTGTTTGCATATAACCGCTAAAGGTATATAGCTGACTTCCCAGGTCAATCGTAACTGCATCCGCTGATACATCGATGGATTGCTGTAACTCAAAAGGGCCGCCAAAAAAGGAAGAGCAGCCGGAAAAAAATACAGTGCCGCCAATTGCACCTGTTGTATGATCATAAGGGTAATTTGCCGAGCCATCGGGTTTCATTGTCCAGTTAACGATATTGTCTGTTGGATTGGATAGACAGGTAAGTGCCCCCTGGCTTATGATGGTCCAGCCGGTACCTCTTGGTATGCTTTCTGCATCAGGGTTGGTAAGGAGGTTTTGGGCAGGCAGTCGCAATACAAACAGCACTGCAAAAATAATCAGTAGAGATTTTGTCATAGGGTTTGGTTGATTGGGATATTTTAGATAATTATGCATGAAGTTATCAAAAGAGCTTTAAAAAAACAGCCTTTCATTTTTTTTGCTTAAAGGTTGTTCATAGCTTTTTAAAATTGAAATGTCCTTAGCTGGTCGATACTATCAGAGGACAAGATTGTTTCATCAACAATAAGCAAGTAGTATAGATCCTTCAAAAAAGCATGGTTACTGAGAAAACCGAAGCGCTTTCTCCAGCCTCAATTTCTTACTGTATTGCATAAGCCATCTAATGGTAAAGGTTGGAATGAAATCTGTACCGGGTAAAAATTCTTCAATAAAATTAAACATGCCTCCATACACGCCATAGCGACCTTTGAAACATAAAATAAATGTAATGGCAGAAACGGGCGCCCAAATAATATCGGCTAGCTCGCCAAAACCAGGGATGATAAAAGTGACAATGCCAGCCACGTCCATTAAGAGGCAAAACTTTAGAGTTGGTGGTTTGCTTTTCATAGTAGTTAGGATTTGCTTCTTTCTTAACAAAAATTTGGCCGAAGTTGTACATGGAATGTTTATTCTTGTTTTTGTGAAAAACTTTTTTGTTGCAATAAGTAATTTGCTTTTTTTCTCCTTTTCAGTACGTATAAATACGAAGTAAAATCTACCGCCAACAAGCGAAATAAAATAGCGGTTATAGCTTTTGAACTACAGTTGTTCGTCTTTAGATTCGTTGTACACTTCAACAGGTTTTATAAATATTTTTCGTCCATTATTTTAGTTACAACAATTTTTTTTCATTTATAATGTTATTGTCAATAATTGTAGCAAGTCGCACCAATGCCGGCTATGGCAGGTATAATTATGAAAAAAATATTACTTCTATTTTTTTGGGCGGTGCCTCACATGGTAGCAAATGGCCAGGGATTTTCCGCCAATCAATTGCTCGACATGTTGGATTTATCCGTTCCAAAACTGGAATCCAATTTATTAAGTAAACGGTTTTATGCAGAAGCATCGGTAGAGTCAGGCGATACGGCCCTTAAAACATATCTGTACCTTCCTGCTATAAAAGGCGGCAATAGAAAGCGAACAGATACCGTTGGCAGAAAATTAGTAAGGTCTATTCTTAAAGAGACTTTTACACATACTTTCCAAACAACATCCCAAGCGGAATACACTGGCATTATAAATCAACTTAAAAAAAATAATTTTTATTGCAACTACGAAAAAGATACTGCCATTCATCCTGCTTCTTATTTATACCAATATGAGGATTATACAGCCGATGCTTCTGTAATTAAGGATGATAGTGCCACCTGGTATTCCATCACATTTTATAAAAAATCATTACCGGTTGATAGTGACCTGCATTTTGCGGAAGACCTACTGGAGTTTACATCTCATGAATACCTGGTGTATTATTTTGGAGCACACAATGTAAAAAAAGATATCTTTTATTTTGCGGGCAGTGATATTGTAAGTTGCTCCGTATTGTTCTCCAATACCAGTCGACAGGTTATTTTTATTTGGAAGGATGAAATTAACAGGCGTAAAATTGACAACCTGTTATTTGGCGGTCAGCATAAATTGAAAAGCCAGCCAGACAATGAAAAGTTTTTTGCGGAAAATAGCTGGAAGTTAAAAAGCAGGGTACATGCTGGTATGCCTCTATTTGAACTGCGTACACTCAACGAACAAAATTTTGCATTTTGTGGCGGCGATGCAGCCAATCCTGGTTTAATTTTTCCTGAATCTACCGGCAAAATTAATTTTGAAAATGCGGGTGTTATTTTAGGCTGTATGAATTGCGAAGATGAAAATTTCCTTAACTCAAAAGTATTGTATGCAGATAAAGCAATGAACGACGGAAGGGTTCTATTTGTACTGACAATTGCGTTGTACCCGAAAAATACCGGCTTATTCGATTGATAAAAGAATTAGATAAATAATATTTCAACGCCCTTACGTAAAAATCTTTATTCAATTTATTATTTGTATATATTCATTATAGGGTTAATTTTCCCCAAAATCGGCATTGAGTCCTTCCTTTTTATATTTAATAGCAACGTTCGCTACCTATAAACATTTGGCTGTGTATTTGTGTTATTAAAAAATTAATTAATTTTTAAATGGCATTTATGGTTAAATTAATAAAATACATCGTCGGTCTAATCGTTCCTATAATGTTTCTATCCTGTAAAAAGGAAGAGCCTGTAACCAGGGTTGTAGAGTTTAAAACCACTAGCTATGCCACTTTAGGCACCTACGATACCACAGGAAAGCCATCTTATTTGTTAACAAGAGATGATATTTCTACTGCACTATTCGGTTTTATTAGAGCCACTCTTCCGGATAAGATTGATTTGCGAAAAACGAACCCCGATTTGCTCACGACAAAAGCCATTGCTGATATAGCGATTATTAAGCCGTCGGAAGTGTTCATTACATATGTATCGCAAGGTGGTGGGTTCACCAATACTTTTGCATTTTATACCTATCTTACCGACAACCCTCCGTTAAGTACAGCAGACATAAAGGTGATTACTTTTGTATTTCCGAATTCGGGCGCTGGAACACCTTTGAGAGCTGGTGACAAGGTTAAAATTGGCAACTTTGATGCTGGTACTTCCATTGGGTTTGTAATACTACAAAAAGGCTGGGATCCTATTACGAAAATGGTAAATGATAAGGCTGTACATTTTTGCTCCAACGATATTTTAAATCCTGAAGTTGATCCGGCACTTAAAAAGCATGCGGTGTTGATCGATTATCCTTTAGAGAATAAAGTTTTGATCGGCTTCGAGGATCTTGACAGAACCGATCCTAAATGTGATCACGATTTTAACGATGTAGTTTTTTATTGCACCGTCAAATCCTGATTTGATGTAGATGGATATAATTAAATGATTTAATTGAACACGGGAAAATTTGATTAATTTTTTAATATTTTTTTGTCTCTGTAAAGAGTGTTTTCCTTTTGGATAGCACTCTTTTAATTTAATGCCAGCGGTATCAAAGGTCAACTCCGGGACCTGAAGCCCAATTGGCGTATTTACATATGCATTGTATCGGTTTCATTAGACTTATAATTTCATTTCTTGATCTTATCACTTATTCGGATGTGAGTAGGGAAATAATTTATTGTTATGAAAGAACTTACAAAGAGAAAAAGGTGCCCACTTCTTTACATTTCGTTTTTTATCATCTACTGGAAAACGAATGGAAAATATATTATTTCGAATAGCTTTTGCCATTATCTTCGTTGCAATTATTCAAAATTCTTAAACCTTTACATTCCACGCCATGTCAATGATTTTCCCTGATTTTTTTGAAACAAACACTTTTTTTATTGATGAAAAAGTAGGACTTTTTAAATTTGCCAATGCCTATAAAGTGTATGATGCACAGGGCGAAATTGGCCGCATTACCCAACAGTTAACCACCGGTCAAAAGATGCTCCGGTTAATTCTTAAAAAAGCAATGCTCCCTTTTAAAATGGAGATCGTTGATCTGGAAGGCGATGTGCTGATTACTTTACAAAGAGGCTGGACATTTTGGATGTCGAAAATTTCAATCGCAGATGGTAATGGAAATTTGCTGGGAACCATCCAGCAGAAGTTTGCGATTTTAAAACCAACTTTTAAAATATTTGATGAAACAACAACAGAAATTGCAACTATATCCGGTGATTGGAAAGGCTGGAATTTTACCATTGTGGATAGCAGCGGTAACAACGTTGGAAGCATTACTAAAAAATGGAATGGTATTCTGAAGGAAGCATTTACCACCGCTGACAAATATGTTGTAGACATTGAACCAGCCTATGCAGAAGATAAAAGGAAGATGGCCATCGTTTCCTGTGCTGTTACAATTGATATGGTATTAAAGGAAAGTAAATAGCAGCAGAAGGAGCGTCATTACTTTTTTATAAAGGCACATACATTTGAATAAACAAAAAAATGCACTCAGATTGTGGAAGTTGTTTCCCGTTTTGCATGCATTTTTTATTAGTTGGTTAAGTTTATTTATTAGTAGATAAAAAGTAGCATAAATTATCGAATTCCACAATCGTCACTTAACTTTTTATCAATCTTCATCTATCTAATTTATTGTACTCTTTAAAGCAACGTTCTACTGTTTAGAACGAGCCACCCGGCCACTTTTTTTATCCATATCTCTGCCAATTACGTAACCGCCTGCGGCTCCAATAACACCACCCACAACGGCACCTTGTGCCTTATTCTTGCTGACCACTGCTCCCACTATTGCTCCCGAACCTGCACCTATTGCAGTTCCTTTAGCTGCACTGCTCCATCCTTTATCACGCTTTACGGGAGTCGTTGTAGTGCCCGATCCGGTGCTGCCGGAAATGGTTTTGGTGGAAGCAGTTTTTGTAGTGCTGCCACTATTGGTTGATCCTGCTTTTTTCGGAAGATTACTTGAACTGGTAGTCGTTGTTGTTACGGTAGTAGTTGAACTGGTAGTGGTTGTTGTACCATTCGCATTGGTTATTACCCCTGTTTTATAAGCTGTATCAGAGTAAATGCCACTTCTGTGAAGCAGGGCAGTATCTGTTAACACCATATTTTTATCTATTGAAAGATCTGATTTAGACTTGTTTTTACAAGAAAGAAAAATGGATGAAATTGCGAGTGCCATTAAAATTTTTTTCATGATAATTATTTTAAATGAACAATAAATTTGTACTTCCGATTTTTAAAAAGCGCTTATTCATATAAGGGCATCTCTAAAAACTTACATTTTCCTCTCTTTTGTCGAAGACCCCGAATTTTTCGGGGGAGAGGAATTAAAGGTGAGGTCAAATAAAAAATTAGTTTTTAAAGATGCCCATAAAAGCATTTGTATAAAAATGATAGTCTGATTATTAAATATTCAAAGTGTACCGCAAGTTAAAGAACATTTGTTTAATTATTATGTCCTGCATTTATGGTTATGATTGGTACATTAGAGAATACCATGCCAAAGCTTTTTTTTTGTAATACGTGACAATTCCTATTGATTTTAATATTCAACAAATCCAACCAGTTAGTAATGCCATTCCACGAATAATTGATTCATGATTTTCAATAAAATTTTCAATCGTCAACTTATAAAACCTAAAATATTTTTGGAACCAACCAGGCGGAAATTGACGTATGTTTTTTTCGTGGTAGTTCATTCAACTAATATATATGTTTAGCCGACCAGTATAAATTCGTAAATTTAGTTTTCAATTATTTAACCTTTCCTCAATTTCACAATAAACCGGTTGCTGGTAAAAAAGTGCTGCTCTTCAATCCACCTTGCTGGCGATTAATAAATCATATTATGACTGATAAAATAGCTTTTAAAGTGAAAGTAAATGATTTTGACTTTGTCTTTTCTGATGAACAAATTGCAGCAGCCGATTTGGTCCAAAAATCTTCCTCCACCTTTCATCTTCTGACAAATGGTCGTTCGGTGAATGCTAAGTTGATCAATGCAGATATTGCTGCAAAGCAACTCTGTATTGAAATTGAAGGCGAGTGTTACGAGGTGTTCATCCATGATACATTGGACCAGGTATTGTCCGAAATGGGGTTTGACCGGGTTGTTGTTAAACAGATAAAAGAAATCAAGGCACCCATGCCGGGGCTGGTACTGGAGATTGCTGTAGCAGCAGGGCAAGAAGTGGCTGCCGGTGATAAAATATTAATTCTGGGTGCAATGAAAATGGAAAACTGCATTACCATACCAACCAATGCAGTCATTAAGCGAGTAAGCGTTGCAGTTGGCCAGGCGGTTGAGAAAGGACAGGTGATGATCGAATTGGAATAAATTGTAAGTTTAGAAACACGATCTGTGCTGAAAATATTTTACAACAAGAATACATTTACATGAAAAAAATATTAGTTGCCAACCGAGGCGAAATTGCTTTGCGCATTATGCGCACCATTCGCAAAATGGGTATTCAGTCGGTGGCGGTATTCTCTGAAGCGGATCGAAATGCACCGCATGTAATTTTTGCCGATGAAGCGGTATGCCTTGGTCCGGCTCCATCTGCAGCATCCTATCTGGATGGAGATAAAATCATCGCTTTTGCTCTTGCGTTCGGGGTGGATGGTATTCATCCCGGCTATGGTTTCCTGAGTGAGAATGCGGAGTTTGCAAAAAAGGTAACGGAAGCGGGCATTAATTTTATCGGCCCCGGCCCCGAAGCCATGCTCGTGATGGGGTCTAAACTAGCCGCAAAAGACTGCGTAAAAAAGTACAATATACCCATGGTTCCGGGTATTGACCAGGCCATTGATGATATCCCATTTGCCAAACAAACGGCTCACCAGATAGGGTACCCGATTTTGATCAAGGCATCTGCGGGCGGAGGTGGTAAAGGCATGCGGATAGTGGAAAACGAAGCTGACTTTGAAGAACAAATGCAAAGAGCGGTTAGTGAAGCAAAAGCTGCCTTTGGTGATGGAGCAGTCTTTATAGAAAAGTATGTTAGTTCTCCAAGGCATATTGAAATACAAATTTTGGCAGATAAATATGGCAATGTGTTGCATCTGTTTGAAAGGGAATGCAGTATCCAACGACGACACCAAAAAGTGGTAGAAGAATCACCCTCTGTTGTATTAACACCGGCAATCCGGAAAAAAATGGGAGAGGCGGCCGTATTGGTTGCAAAATCCTGTAATTACGTGAGTACCGGAACCGTGGAGTTTTTAATGGATGATCAGTTGAATTTTTATTTCCTGGAAATGAATACCCGGCTGCAGGTAGAGCATCCCGTTACCGAAATGATTACAGGTATTGACCTGGTTGAACAGCAGATAAAAATTGCCAACGGAGAAAAGTTAGCGTTTACACAGGATGAGCTTGGCATCAACGGCCATGCGTTGGAACTGAGGGTATATGCGGAAGATCCACTCAACAATTTTTTGCCCTCCATCGGAACACTAACCAAATATGTAAAGCCCACAGGCGAAGGTATAAGGGTAGATGACGGATATGAAGAAGGAATGCCCATCCCTATTTATTATGATCCGATGATTGCAAAACTGGTAACGCACGGAAAGGACAGAACTGATGCTATTCAAAAAATGAAGAAGGCAATCAAAGAATATTTAATTGAAGGCGTTGCCACTACTTTGCCTTTTGGCACTTTTGTTTTTGAAAACGAATCGTTTCTTTCAGGAGCCTTTGACACCCATTTTGTAAAAGACTTTTACACGCCTGAAAAGATACTCGAAAAGCAAAAAATAAATGCCGCAGCGGCAGCAATCATTGCGGTTCAATATTGGAAGGATCAACAAAAAATTATGCAGGCTGTCAGTAATCAATCTTCCGGCTGGAGAAAAAGATTGGATTAACAAAGAATAAATGCATATCAGCAATCAATAAATATATACGGATGAAATCGAAAGTAACCATACTAAAAGAAAAGATTGAACAAGGGAAGTTAGGAGGAGGCGAGGAGCGAAATATTACCCAGCATAAAAAAGGTAAACTCACAGCAAGGGAGCGCATTACCTTACTGATGGATGCCGGTTCCTTTGAAGAAATTGGTGCATTGGTATTGCACCGCACCATCGACTTTGGGATGGATGAACAGCAAATTTATGGTGATGGCGTAATCACGGGTTATGGTACGGTGCATGGAAGATTGGTGTATGTATTTGCGCAGGATTTTACAGTGTTTGGTGGTTCATTATCAGAAACACATGCAGAAAAAATTTGTAAGATCATGGATCTGGCCATGAAGACAGGGGCGCCTATGATTGGACTGAATGATTCAGGCGGTGCAAGAATACAAGAAGGGGTTCGTTCGTTAGGTGGCTATGCCGATATCTTTTATAAAAATGTGATGTCCTCCGGCGTAATACCGCAGATCTCCGCCATCATGGGACCATGCGCAGGTGGTGCGGTTTATTCTCCTGCAATTACAGATTTTACAATTATGGTTGAGAACACAAGCTATATGTTTGTGACTGGCCCAAATGTAGTAAAAACCGTAACCAACGAAACCGTGAGTTCCGAAGAACTGGGTGGTGCGTCTACACATTCTACCAAATCGGGTGTAACACATTTAACGGCAGCCAATGATGTGGAATGTATTGATGAGGTAAAAAAGCTATTGAGTTATATGCCTCAAAACTGCGAAGAAGTAACGCCTCAATTTCCCTACACATTTGTGGATGAAACAAGAGAAAGCTTAGAAAATTTAATCCCGGAAAATAGTCACCAGCCCTACGATATGCGTGATGTGATAGCTGGTATTTGTGATACGGAATCATTTTTTGAAATACATAAGGATTTTGCTCAAAACATTGTGGTTGGTTTTGCAAGACTGGCTGGTAGAAGCATTGGCATTGTGGCCAATCAGCCGATGTTTTTGGCCGGTGTGCTTGACATTGATAGTTCAAAAAAAGGAGCCAGGTTTACCCGTTTTTGCGATTGTTTTAATATTCCGCTATTGGTATTGGTGGATGTGCCGGGCTTTTTACCAGGCACCGATCAGGAATGGCATGGCATCATTACCAATGGCGCAAAATTGTTGTATGCATTGAGCGAGGCTACCGTTCCTCGTGTTACAGTCATCACCAGAAAAGCGTATGGTGGCGCTTACGATGTAATGAACTCAAAACACATTGGTGCTGATATGAACTTTGCCTGGCCAACTGCGGAGATCGCCGTAATGGGTGCCAAAGGAGCCAGTGAAATAATTTTTAAAAAAGAAATTGCAGAAGCGGCTGATCCTGCAAAAAAGCTTTTGGAGAAGGAAGCCGAATATGCTGCGAAATTTGCCACGCCCTATCAGGCCGCTGAGCGTGGTTTTATAGATGAAGTGATAGAGCCAAAAGACACCCGGAAAAAACTAATTCGTTCTTTTGCAATGCTGGAAAATAAGGTAGTTAAAATACCAAAGAAGAAGCATGGAAATATTCCATTGTAATAGTAGAGATCATAAATTATAAAAATAACTTCTCTTCTGATTCCTTAAACTGGCTATCAACAATGTTTAAATTTATCACTAAACCATTGTCCAAATAAATACTTCAAACACTTTCAATGCAAATGGCTTTGATTTAAAAGGATTTCCTAATTTTAACTTGGATTGTTAAAATTAAGTCTTCAAAAATACCGCTATATGCCAACCATTCCTTTATCATTGCAGCAGCAGCTTGCAGCACCTTTCCAACTCACGCAACAACAAATTGATTACTATCAGCAAAATCGCTTTATCAAATTGAAAACTGTTTTATCGAAACAGGTACTTGATTATTTTAATGAGCGCATTTCAACAAAGGTTCAGGAATTGAATATGGAAACCACAGCACTTGCGGATAGAGGTACCTATGGCAAGGCTTTCCTGCAATTGTTTAATCTCTGGTGTGAAGATGAACTTATAAAAGAACTGATCTTTAGCAAAAGGCTGGCGAAAATAGCTGCGGCTTTAATGCAGACTGAAGGAGTGCGCTTGTATCACGACCAGGCCTTGTTCAAAGAGGGTGGTGGCGGCATTACACCATGGCATGCCGACCAATATTACTGGCCGTTGCAAACCGATAAAACCATTACGGCATGGATACCTTTACAGGCCGTTCCTTTGGAAATGGGACCACTCGAATTTAGTGCCGGTAGCCATCAGTTGGTGGAAGGCAGGGAGTTGGAAATTGGAGATGCCAGTGAAATACAAATGCAACAAAAATTAAGGGTAACCGATTTTAAACATGTGATAGAGCCGTTCGATGCAGGTGAAATCAGTTTTCATTCCGGTTGGGTATTTCATCGGGCAGGTGCCAATATCACTCACCAAATGCGAAAGGTTATGACGATCATTTACATGGATAAAAATATGTTACTAAAAAAACCTGAAAATAAAAACCAGTTGAACGACTGGAATACCTGGTGCCCCGGCGCAACTGTTAATGAAGAAATCAATTCGCCACTCAATCCAATATTATTTGAATACCAATCAACTCAATCATGAAACAAAAATTAAAACTCTCACTACTCGTTTTTTTCGTCTCATTTAATTGCTTTGCCCAGATAGATCATGTTGAACCACTCAACTGGTGGATAGGCATGAAGGATCCGAACCTGCAGTTGTTAATTCATGGCAATAACATTGGAGAAACAACACCTGTCATTGATTATCCCGGCGTAACCATCAAGAAAATATTCAAAGCAGCCAGTAACAATTATCTTTTTGTTGATTTGGTTATTGCTAAAAATACAAAGCCGGGCACCTTCTCCATCAATTTTAAAAAAGCAGGTAAAACTTTTTTCACGTATGATTACACATTGCTCGCAAGACAACAGGATGCTGCAAAAATCAAAGGTTTTAATTCATCCGATGTAGTCTATTTGCTGGTACCGGATCGTTTTGCCAATGGTGATTACGGCAACGATGTAATACCAGGGATGAAAGAAAATAAAATAAACCGTAATGTCCCTGGTGGCAGGCATGGCGGCGATATCAGGGGCATCATCAACAGGCTGGATTACATAGCCGATATGGGATACACCGCCATCTGGCCCACTCCATTACTGGAGAATAACATGGCCGAATATTCGTATCATGGCTATTCTATCACTAATCATTATAAAGTAGATCCAAGATTTGGTACCCTGGATGATTACAAAGAATTGTCGAAAAAGGCTCGCCAAAAAGGAGTGAAATTAATATTTGATGAAGTATTAAATCACACTGGTACCGGCTATTGGTGGATGAATGATTTGCCTTTTAAAGACTGGTTAAACAAACCGGATACATTTGTAGTAAGCAATCACAGGCGCACGGTAAACCAGGATATGTATGCTTCAAAATATGATCAGGACCTGATGACCAATGGCTGGTTTGCACCAACCATGCCGGACATGAACGGGAAAAATCCATTTTTGGCTGCCTATTTAATTCAATCCTCCATCTGGTGGATTGAAACCCTGCAATTAGGGGGCATCCGGCAGGATACTTATGGCTACTCCGATAAAACATTTTTAAAAAACTGGAGCTGTCGCATCATGAATGAATATCCCAACTTTAGTATGGTGGGCGAGGAGTGGAGTCTGAATCCATTGATTACTTCTTATTGGCAACAAGGAAAAATAAACCGGGATGGTTACACCGGTTGCCTTACCAGCATCATGGACTTTCCGTTGCAAGCCGCCCTGGTGGATGCATTGAAAGAACAGGACGATCCAAATTTTGGTAAAGGACTTCCACAATTGTACGAGGCACTGGCCAATGATTTTGTTTATGCTGATCCAAACCATATATTGGTTTTGGGCGACAACCATGATATGGACCGCATATTTACCCAGTTGAATCAGGACGTTGACCTCACAAAAATGGCATTGACTTATTTACTAACAACAAGGGGTATCCCACAAATTTTTTATGGTACCGAAATATTAATGGAAAACACTGGTCATCATAAAAACGATGGGTTGATAAGATCCGATTTCCCGGGTGGTTGGAAGGACGATGCGGTCAATGCATTTACCGGAACTGGCTTGTCCGAAACTCAAAGCAATATGCAGACCTACATAAAGCAACTATTAAACTGGCGCAAAAATAATCCGGTGATTGCAACGGGTAAAACGCTGCATTTTGCGCCATTTAATGGAGCCTATGTTTATTTCAGGTACAATATGCAAAAGCTGGTAATGGTTGTGATGAATAAAAATGCCACTCCGATAGATATGGACATGAATAGATTCGCAGAAATTTTAAGGGATAAACGAACGGCAATAAATATTATAACAAATACAAGTACGGCCTTAAAAAATGGCTTAATAATACCGGCTAAATCTGCGTTGGTTTTTGAAGTGGAATAAGATTAAATTACACTTGCTTCAGTTAAAATAATTTGCCAACAATATCAATTTATGCATGGAATTCACCCACATAAAGTAAAGGTAACCTCGGGTTCACTTGTCCATTATGTGCGATTTAAATCAAATTTTGTTGAACCGCGAAACGTAGATGTATGGTTGCCAGACGGGTATTCTTCCAATGAGCAGTATGCAGTATTGTACATGCACGACGGGCAGATGCTTTTTGACGGTTCCCGTACCTGGAATAATGCGGAATGGAAAGTGGATGAAACGCTCGGAAAGCTACACAACGATAAAGAAATAAGGGAATGTATAATAGTTGGCATTTGGAATGTTCCTGAAAAAAGATATGCTGATTATTTTCCTGAAAAAATTATTAAAGATATTCAGGAACCTTCACGAACAGCAGTTCTAACTAAGCAAATCAAAGGGCATCCCAGTGGCGATAACTACCTTAAATTTATTGTAAAGGAATTGAAACCGTTCATTGATCACACGTATGCTACATTTCGGGATGTAGATAATACATTCATCATCGGTAGTAGCATGGGCGGACTAATTTCAGCCTATGCATTGTGTGAATACCCGGATGTATTTGGTGGGGCGGCTTGCCTTTCTTTTCATTCTCCTCTGGCATCTTTTAGTTTGATCAATCACGAAACGGATGAAGCGGTCGCCAGTAAATTCCGTAATTACTTATTCAAACATTTGCCCCCGCCCAATACAAGAAAAATATATTTTGACTATGGAGACAAAGGCGGAGATGCTGTGTATAAACCCTATCAAACAGCCATTGATGAAATCATGAAACAAAAAGGATATTCAGACCTTTATTGGCAAACAAGGTTTTTTCCGGGCGAAAATCATTCAGAGCAATCATGGGCAAAGCGTTTATATATTCCATTAATATTTTTGTTAAAGAAGAAGGATTGAAGGAATCTGGTGAATTGTGCCAATGGTATCACCTAAAATATTTCAGCGTTTTTTATTGATAGCTATTGTCCATTTTAAAAATGCGTTAGGTATCCCTGCAACGTGCTGTAGTTTCCATGGGTTTGTAAATTAAATCATTGATTAGGTGTAAAAACTACTATGGACTATTTATCCAGGAATGATATATGTCTGGGTCAGGTGTCCATTTTTATTATCACTCATTTTAGTGGTTTCCTTTCGTACTTTTTTCATGTGATAGAAATTTTGTCTACGACACTAACACCTTTATATTTTATCCCAAAATATATTGCTCCATTTTTTCTCAACCTTATTTACTTTAGTTTGCAAGTAGACAACTTTCTAAACTTCCATATTATTTTCTATTCTTTTACTTGCCAGCAAGCTAAATATCAAAGAATCTGAAAAAATATTTTATTTTATTTTTCACTAAAATGCTTAATTTGTTTATTAAAAAGAGCTTATTTAGGACTAAAAAATTTAACAGATCGCAACTTGTTTAAATTTTAAGGAAGTATAAATTTATTTGTTAAACAGAACTTTCAAAATATTTTGAAAGTTTTTAAACATTTATTAAAATTGTTTTGTTAATTGCATCACATTCGATCGTTAAACAAAAATAATAGGATGTATTGTTTTTATGCCAATGTCAATTTGCTTTTTTAATCTCTAAATCAATAAAAAATGAAACACACTTTGCTTGAAATTTTACCTATTGCAACCGACAATTATGTTGCATTTACATTCTTTGTGGGTACAATGGCCATGATGGCCGCCTCTGTCTTTTTCTTCTTTGAAATGAACAATGTACCGCAAAAGTGGCGTACATCTGTTCTGGTTTCTGGTCTCATTACCTTTATTGCAGCCGTACATTATTACTACATGAGGGGCTACAATCTGGAAACCGGTGAATCACCAATCTTCTTTCGCTATGTTGACTGGATTTTAACAGTGCCGTTAATGTGCGTAGAGTTTTATTTGATTACCAAAAAAGCTGGTGCCAAATCAGGTCTGCTATGGCAACTAATTTTTGCCTCGGTAGTAATGTTGGTAACCGGTTACATCGGTGAAGCCATTTATGGTAAAGAAACCCAGAGTTGGATTTGGGGTTTAATTAGCGGTATTGCTTATTTCTACATCGTTTACCTGGTGTGGTTTGGAGACGTTGCTAAACTTGCAGGCAATGCAGGTCCAGCCGTTAACAAAGCTGTAAGAACATTGGGTTGGTTCGTTCTTGTTGGATGGGCTATTTATCCAGTAGGTTATATAGCTGGTACAGCCGGTGGCCTGTTTGGTTTCCGCGTATTTGAAGGTCTATCAATGGACATTGTTTACAACATTGGTGATGCCATCAACAAAATTGGGTTTGGTTTAGTGATTTACGCACTAGCTCAGTCTGAAAAGTCGACTTCACCTGCAATTGCTTAGTTGATAATAGAAAGTGCAATACAACTTATATTGCACTTTCTATTTTTAAAATACTTTTTAAAAACTAAGTATGTTAAGGATTTCACTACTATTATCAGGATGTATTCTTTTTCTTTTTCAGGAATACATATTACCGATTGATACCGACATCCAGTTTATTATTTTTCTATGTGGCATCCTTCTGCTAGGTGTTCCGCACGGAGCAGCCGATTTATTGGTTGCCAATCAAAATGCAGGCTTTCAAAAAAAAGCATTTTCGCAAGTCCGTTTTTTAGCAATCTATCTGGGACGTTTGTTTTTATTTGCTGCTATTCTTTGGTTTTTCCCGATCGCTGGAAACCTTCTCTTCATTCTTTTTGCCGCTTACCATTTCGGCGAAACTGATTTATATCAGTTCAAAACCAATACACTTATTGGTAAATTATTTGTAATCTCTTATGGGTTATTAATTCTTTCAGTTATTCTGCTCCATCATTTTGAAGAGGTGAAACCTTTATTCCAAATGTTTGAGGCAGGTAAAGAAAATGTCGTATTTATTAATTGGCTCGACGTAAACCGATATAATATTATTTCTGTTTCGGGAATATTATTTTTTACAACAACCTTTATCTATTTTCTTCGGAACAGCAACACAGGTTCAAGAGATAAGGGAGAGTTTCTAATTCGTTTCGCAGTTATTTTATTGATACTTTTCAACCTTCCCTTGCTCCTTGGTTTTACATTTTATTTTGTTGTGTGGCATTCTGTATTATCTCTTAATAATATCACGACTTACTTACGAAAAAATAATTCTGTAACTCAAAACACCATCAGGAAAGAAATTGTATTGTATAGTGTATTAGCAATCGGTGGAATTGCCTTATTTGGTTTTACAGGTTTTATGTTTATCAGCAGCAATGCCATAGTAGGTTACCTTTTTTTAGGTCTTGCTGTGCTTACAGCACCGCATATGCAAATCATGCACGACATGTACAATAGCTTACGGCAAACTAAGCCAGCAGAAAATTAAAGGCTTATTCAAAAGTTGATCATGCATCGTGTTACAAAAATTTCCGATTGAGATAAAGTTCAAAGCTGATGAATGCAAAAAATACATTCTTCAGTCTTCCTTACCGGCGTTTTTAACCTTTATCTCAGTAAAAAAAGTCTGTACATTTCATAGCTCGAAATTGATCGCAATGTTTATTTGCAGTAAGGTTTTTGCTCTGATAAATCATCTCTCTATATTCCTGCTATTTATGTTATTTAGGTATTTGAATCTTTTCAAATAATTTGAATTTATTTTTTACGCCTGTTATATTTTTATGTTTAGCTCTGTATTTGTGGTATTAAAATCTAATAGTATTTCAATCTTCAGGCAGGTTTAAATTTATAATCTTTTACTATAAGGCTCCTCGTTCAAAGCTGTTCCATATTTTTACTTTTATATCAATAATCAAAATTTGTTACCGCTGTTTATAAAATGACTCACGATGATTTGCGGGCATCAATTTTTCTACTGGCATCAGTATTTTACAAATGCAGCAGCGTAGAATAGCAATAGCTGCCACCGACAAGGCCTGCCTATGATCCTTCAATAGTCCTTTACTTTTATTCTCTTAACCTTACTCTTTATTTAAGATAGATTGTGTGCTCAATTTATGAATACCGTTGTTTGGTTATAATAGCCTAAAAATTTAAGAAAAAAGAAGAAGGAGATTGCGCAGAAATGATTCGTTTTACCCGTAAGCTTTTTACAGATAATATAATTGATACATGAACTTTTACCTATGATTGAAAATCTTTTTACGCATAAAGAAATGACGAAGATTTAGCAAATTCAAATGTGTTGATATTGTTTTTTATTAAGGATTTATTTAACGAAAAATTTCTTTAATATCATGAACATTGTCTGTTGTATAGTGTTATTAATTTCCGGTAAAACACTTACGTTATATCACTTTTTAAAACACTTTTATTTTCAATTTTAAAGATTAAAAAATCAATTATGAAATCAATTAAAAACGCTGCACTCTTTGTTGCAGTATCATTATTTTCCATCAATGCGATGGCACAAAGCAAACAGGATATTGTAGATGTAGCGGCAGGTTCAGCAGCACATACAACATTGGTGGCTGCCGTTAAAGCTGCAGACCTTGTGGGTACTTTAAAAAGTAAAGGGCCATTCACAGTATTTGCACCTACCAATGATGCCTTTGCAAAACTACCTGCAGGCACTGTTGACAATCTATTAAAGCCTGAAAGTAAGTCAGCACTTGTTGGTATTTTAACGTATCATGTAGTTGCTGGAAAGCTTGATACGAAAGCTGTTTTGGCTGCTATAAAAAAAGGCGGTGGAAAAGTAGTTTTAACTACAGTGGCAGGTGGAAAACTGACTGGAACCATTGAGGATGGCAAAGTAGTATTAACAGATGATAACGGTGGTAAAGCGATCGTGACAGCAACTGATTTGAAAGCAACAAATGGTGTGATTCATGTGATAGATTCTGTATTGTTACCTAAGTAACTTTAAAGAAAATTACACACATTTAAGTTTAGTAAGTGTCACGTTAATCAACGCAGCACTGATAGTATGTAATAGGAGCAACCTGGCACATTAATAATTGTGTGCCAGGTTTTTTTATAAAAATCATAGCTATTAAAAATATAGCAGCGTACATTTTATTTACAATGCTGTTCTTCTATCAGCAATGCGACACAGTAACTATGTAAATATAAGCATCACAAAAAAATGGAAGATAGGTTTGGTTTCTTAATCACGGATCGAAGAAAATATTGAATGAGGGTGTTAAAATAAAACAAGCAGTCAAGTACTTGACTGCTTGTTTTTAGTATATTTAAAAGATTGGCTCTTCTAATTGCCGATCTCTTCTTTTATCTGCACTTCCTTTACTTTCCCATATTTAGAAACAATACTTTTTATTTCGGAGGCTTTACCCACCATTACAAACTGTAGTTTATTTGTTGGAAAATAGGTAGCAATAATTGCTTTGGCTTTTTCTACCGTTAACCCATCCACGTTTTTTTCAAAATTATTGATAAACGATTCATTAAATCCATACCAGAACATTTGAGTCATTAATCCTGCTAATTGTGCAGCAGTTTCATAGCGAGGAGGAAACTGTCCCTTCACATAGTTTTTTGCAGAAGCCAGTGCAGTTTCATCAATTCCTTTTTTGTGCAGGTTGTTCAAAACCTCCAATGCTTTATCGATTGCGGCTTCGGTTGTTTTGTTGGCAGTAAAAGTAGAGATACTGAAAGTGCCGCCATTTTTCAATTCATTAAAACGACTGCCAGCTCCGTAGGTAAGACCGGTATTTACCCGAAGCTCATCATTGAGCATAGAAGTAAAGCGGCCTCCAAACAGGGTATTGATTACATCAATTGCAATATAGTCTGGATTGTTGCGGCTAATGCCGGGTGCGCCAATGTAAAAAGTTGTTTCCCTGGCATCATCTTTATTGATGAGTAAAACATTGTTGGCAGAGGCATACGCAATTGGTTTTGATGCAAGGCTTACCCTCGTGTTGTCGCCTTTCTTCCAGCCTGCAAAAAGCTTTGTCAGCAGAGCTTTCATTTCTTTACTATTGAAATCACCCACCATCGCAAAGGCGGAGCCTTCTGGTAAATAATTGGCTTTGTAAAAAGTTTTTACATCATCAACTGTTAGTACACGTACGGTTGATTTTTTTCCTTGAATGATATTGCCATACACATGATTACCAAACATGAATTTATCAAAGTAGGCTGGCATTACAGATCGGGGACTTTCTTTTTGTTGCTCTAAATTGGTTAGTAATTTTTTCTTTTCCTTTTCAAATTCATTTCTATCAAATGCAGGATTCAGCAGCACCTCTTTAATCATTTCCAAAACTTTTTCTTTGTCCTTGGATGCAAATTTTGCAGCAATGCCTGATGATTCTTTGGATGCAAATGTGCTGATGGATGCGCCCATAAAATCCAGTGCTTCATCTAATGCTGCCCTGCTATAGCTGATGGTGCCGTGTTTTAAAGCAGTGGCGGTTAAAGAGGCGAGCCCGGCTTTGTTACCATCATAAATGGCACCGGCAGGTATCACCATCGATACGCTGATTACCGGAACTTCCTTTTGTTCCATCAAATAAACGGTGAGGCCGTTGGGTAATTTAAATTGTTGGTATTTGGGCAATTGATAACCTTGCGCCATCATAGACAAACTACCAGCAAAAATGAAGAAGGTGCCGGTAATTACTTGTTTGATATATTGAATCATACTGTTTTTTTTAATGTTGAAATTGAATGATGGCGGAATTAATCTTCAGTGTTTGATTTTAAAATACCCACGGTACGACCGCTTTTGATGAAATATTTTTTAGTGACCTTTTTAATATCTTCCGCTGTTACTTTATTAAAAGCATCCGGCGCATCAAACATCTTTTTGTAGTCGCCAAAGAAAACTTCGTAGGTGCCTATGTTGTTTGATTTACCATTGATGGTTTCCACCTGGCTATAAAATTCCATCAGTTTTTGATTCTTTATTTTCTGCAATTCATTCTCAGTGATGCCGTCTTTTTTAATTTTTTCAATTTCTTCATATAGCGCTTTTTCCACTTCATTTTCATTGATGTTTGCTGCGGTTACTGCAAAAAATCCAAATGTGGTTGGATCAAAACTTTCTCCATAGCTGGTAAAAACCTGTGTAGCTATTTGCTTTTTATCTACCAGGGCAGCATATAGCCGGGAGGATTTGCCACTACTGAGAATATCACTTAAAATTGACAAAGCATAGTAATCTTCATTTTTTGATTCCGGAACTTTATAGACAATATTTAAATAAGGTGTAGAAACATCTTTTTGCAGAATAATTCTTCTTTCACCGGTTTGAGCCGGTTCAGTAATGTTTACTTTAGGTGGCGTTGGTTGTGCTGCAATCGGTTCAATGTATTTTTCTGCCAATCTTTTTACTTCATCAAATTTTACATTGCCCGATATCACTGTTACACAATTGTTAGGAGCATAATAGGTTTTAAAATATTTTTCCAGGTCGCTTTGCTTCCAGTTTTTCATATCATCTTCATAGCCTATAACTGGCCAGTGATAGGGATGCTCCTGAAATGCGGTAGCCTGCACTCCTTCGTTTAAGCCATTCCATGGAGAGTTCTCCAGACCGGTACTTCTTTCACTTAAGACCACCCCTCTTTCGCTTTCTACAATTTTGGGATCAATGCTAAGGCTTGCAATCCGATCGCCTTCCAAATCAAAAATCACCTCTGTAGCCGTGGAAGGAAACCAGTTGGTATAGACCGTTACATTTTCGGAAGTGTAGGCATTGTTGGCACCACCATTGAACTCCATGGTTCTATCAAACATTTTGGGGCCGTATCTTTTTGCACCATTGAACATCATGTGCTCGAAAAAATGTGAAAGACCGGTAATGCCCTGGTGCTCATTCCGGCTGCCAACTTTATAAAATAAATACATGTTGGCATTGGGGATGGAGTTGTCTTCCACTACCAAAAATTTCATTCCGTTTTTAAGTGTGAATGATTGCACATCTGATGCTTTTATTTGAGCTTTTAAACAAAAGTTAAAAAACAATAAAGCCGGTAGAAGGATTTTTTTCATTGATCAGTTTTATTAATGTGATTTGCAGTAAAGCTATTCGGTTTTTGTTATCGGATCATTCGCTTTTATATGAACGGAAAATGAGATCAATCGTGTTCGTTTTTAATGGTCCTTCCAACGGACGAATTGGGGAATTTCCGGGGCTCCCTTTTTTATTAGATGAAAACAATTATTGAATTATTGGCTTGAATATCGGTGGAATAAAATGGTATGTTGCGAAAGTGTTTACTCCCTGCCGGATAACAGCTTGATGCCTTACCCCTTCAATGATTTGCCAGATTGAACCCCTTACCAAACCGAATTTCTGAAAGAAAAAAACATCCTTTAGTGGTTGTTAACCAAAGGCACTTATTTTTGACTACTAAATCTTGCGGATGCATCACTTACAAACTGCCGATTACATTGTTTTCTTTATTTATTTTATTGCCATATCTGTTTACGGATATTATATCTATCACCGCAAAAAGTCGACAACAACCAGTTCAAAAGATTTTTTCCTTGCTGAAGGTTCGCTGACCTGGTGGGCTATTGGTGCATCGTTGATTGCATCCAATATTTCGGCAGAACATTTTATTGGAATGTCGGGTTCTGGTTTTGCACTTGGACTAGCCATCTCCACCTACGAATGGATGTCGGCTGCCACATTGATTATAGTCGCTGTATTTATCATACCGGTTTATCTTAAAAATAAGATTGTAACCATGCCGCAGTTTCTATCCAGGCGGTACAATGATAAAGTGAGTACCATCATGGCCGTATTCTGGTTGCTGGTATATGTTTTTGTAAATCTTACTTCCATCATCTATTTGGGGGCTCTCGCTATTTCTTCCATCTCCACTATTAGTTTTGAATGGGCCATTGTTGGCCTCAGCATCTTTTCAATGATTGTTACTTTGGGAGGTATGAAGGTGATTGGCTATACCGATGTAGTGCAGGTTTTTGTACTCATCATCGGCGGATTGGTAACTACCTATTTAGCATTGACGTTGTTATCTGAACAATATGGTTTTGGTAAAGATATTTTTAAGGGCCTGTCCATTATACGACAAGAAGCACCCACCCATTTTCACATGATCTTTGATTCAAGCAATCTCCATTATAAAGAACTACCGGGCCTTTCTGTGTTGATTGGAGGAATGCTGGTGAATAACCTGGCTTACTGGGGTTGCAATCAATACATTGTACAACGTGCGCTGGGAGCCGATTTAAACACGGCCCGTAAAGGTATTTTATTTGCTGCCTTCTTAAAATTACTGGTGCCGGTTATAGCCGTACTGCCGGGTATTGTAATGTATGTATTGCATAGCAAGGGCATGTTTCAACAAGAGATGTCGGATGCCGCCGGTGTTATTAAACCAGACCATGCTTATCCAACATTGATGAATCTGTTACCAGCCGGTTTAAAAGGAATTGCATTTGCAGCACTTACTGCAGCCATTGTAGCATCGCTGGCAGGTAAGGCCAACAGCATCTCTACCATTTTTTCACTGGATATTTATAAAAAATACTTTAATAAAGAAGCTTCCGAAAGAAAGATGGTATTGGTGGGCCGATGGGCAGTGGTAGTGTCAATGGTAATTGCAGCCATCGTAACACCAGCACTTAAGTCGCTCAACCAGGCCTACCAGTTTATACAGGAATATGTGGGCTTTATCTCGCCGGGGGTACTGGCTATTTTTCTGCTGGGACTTTTCTGGAAGCGCACCACCGCAGCAGCAGCCATGGCCGGAGCTTTATTAACCATTCCTATTTCTACAGTGCTAAAATTTTTACCGGTGTGGACCAATGGTGCCTTTCCGGATTATCCTTTTCTGGATAGAATGTCCATCGATTTTGTATTGATTGTTGCAATCATGATTGCTATTAGTCTTGCAAAACCCAAAAGCGAAATGGATGCCCATACCATAGAAGTAGATACATCCATGTTTAAGATCAGTACTTCGTTTGCAATCGGTTCAATAATTATTATGGGTATTCTGGCTGCATTGTACACGGTTTTCTGGTGATCTTTTTATTTTATCTGATGGCAGACCTGTCGATGTAAAAGTGATTTTCAATGGGCAACCTCCGGTTTTTACTTCGATCAGCCGACGGGTTCATTTAGCCGAAATAGTTCAATAAAAGAGGGTTATATCAAGCCCAATTACTTTGCACCTGCATTGGAAATATAGGTAGCCGGTAGTCTTAAAATAATCATACTTGACGGACATCCGGTAATACCTGCAAGGTTGCCTGCAAAGCTAAAAAAGCAGCAGTCAATTTCTAAAATTCTGGTTTTGGAATATTTAGGCATGTTTTTTTCGTAGGTGAATTTACCATTCCCGCAATCCGGCCTTTTTGGCTAGGATTGTGAGCCAATCAAAAGATGATCTATTCCTTCATTTTAAAAAAAAGATGATGTCAACATCAACACAACCCGCCGACTTACCCGAAATACCAAACGAGGTTCCCAAACCCGTTGTTGTTCCTGAAATAGCGCCACCAGCCAATCCTGAAACTCCACAGTTGCCGCCGGAAGAACCTGCTGTGATTCCCCAGGAGGAACCTTTAAAGCCTGATATTCCGATAGAAATTCCACCATCAAACCTTTAATGATTTTACTCTGAATAACGAAAGCGAGAAACAAAGGAATTGGATTACAAACGGATTCATGTGAGTGTGCTACATTGAAAATTACAGTTTAACACCTGCCAGTAACACCTGCGGCGGATTAAATATCAATCCGCCGTTCAACCTGGAATAAATTCCCCGATCTGCAAAATACCTGGTTTTGATTGTAAATGATCCCGGATGCGCCAGCCAAAAAATGGGTATATTGGATAGTCTGGAATATACCCGTCACCAACCATATTAAAGGAAATAAAATTTTTTGGCGTGGAAGGAATCAACGACTTTAGTAAGCAACATTATATGGAACCTTGTCTACCTGGCGAATTACAACGGTATTTTTTTAAAGTGAATGGGCTAAACCGCTTGCTGGACCTGCCGGATACTACTGGTAAATTTGCATTAGAAAAGTCCGTGACTGATTGCATCACCGGCTTTGGTGAAATGATTGGTTTTTATTAAAGGCAATAAGCCTGGCGGGTTGTTACTCGTTAATACCAGATTCAGGTTGCTGATTCTGTTGTTAAAAAAATCAATTGTTCCTCCTTTAAAATGGTAATATGTTTATTGGTAATAGAAATATAGCCTTCTTGTGTAAATTCATTGAGTATCCTGAAAACTGTTTCATAGGTAGTACCCGCATAAGATGCAAGATCCTGCCTACTTAAAACAATATCAATGCTTCCTTGTGTTGTAACCCCAAACTTATTTTTTAAAGCAAGTAAAGAATAAGCAATTCTGCCTTTTACCTGCATGTGGGCAAGGTGATTCATCTTTTTTTCAGAGCGTTGTAATTCGTCGGCATAAAACATCAAAAGGCGAATCGTAAATTCATTATTGACCCGGAGGGTTGCATTAAAGAAATCAAGGTCAACAAAACAAACAGTCGTTGCTTCGATTGCTGTACCCGAAACCGGGTAAATGGTTTCTTCACCGAGGCCACGGTGACCAATAATATCTCCATCTTTCGCAAATCGTATTATCAGTTCCTTTTCTTTACCCCACTTTTTATGCACTTTTACGGTGCCGGAATAAATGAAATACATTCCCCTAACTGGTTCTCCTTCAGTAAAAATTTCTTTCCCTTTTTTAAAGGATAACGTTTTTTTGTTTCCTTCTATAGCAGGCAGCCATTCTGGTAAACAGCGCTGGCATAAAAAGCAGCTTTTTAAGTCGCAATCTTTCATGGTCTTTTTCATTCGGTCGGAAAATTAAGGGCTAAATTTCAGTAAAAAAAATAGCTGGATGAATATAGATTAAAATAAGTTGTGAGCGGATGGTATCATACGGGCCTGTATTTTTCACTTTTAAGTTCAGATTATAAAACAGCTCTTAAAACAATCTGTAGTTTTTCAAAGAGCGGCTACGCTCAATATTGTTTACAAAATGAAAAAAATGAATAGCTTCAGGTAGCATAGCGAAACCTTTTAGGTTTGTGAGAGCAAACGGAAACAATACCTTTACCAACCGAATTAAAACCCTAAACTGTTTATCTTATTCTTATATTTTTTAACAATGAAAAGCTTTATAACAACCCTTGTGTTTTTCATATTCGTTCTGATTTTTTCGCAATGCAACCCCAACAGCGATGCTGCCGCTACTAATATGAAAGATCTTGATCACAATATGCTAGACATGATGATGTATCACGACAACCTGGGAACATACCTTCGTAAAGGTGAAACAGATTATTCATCTTGGCTGTTGGAGGGGATGGATAGCAGCCTGCAGGTAATTGCAGCCAAATTTGTGGAGCACCGGAAATTGACAGAGTCATTTGAAAAAACTTATAAGAAGAAACTGCAACCTGCCATAAAAGAAATTCGAAAATCGTTGGAAGAAAATGACTTACCGGCTGCCATTAAAGCCTACCAGGTTTTAACTAAAAACTGCAATGGTTGCCATATTGACCATGATATTGATAAAGAAGTGTTGGACCTTACCGATCCTGCTTACAATTAATTGATTGCTTATAAATTGCGGGTAGAACTATGCGGATCATTGAAAATGCAAAATGCCGGGTATTGAGGCGAAGGCTTGCAGCGAGCATTCTTTTTACCAATTAATTGAAGAGATGAAGCAGCGGTATTTCATTGATTTTTTATTAAAATGAGAAGATTCTTAAAGGGTAGATAGGTGGCACGAGGGCGGCATTCAAGAAATTGCGACCAAAAAGAAATAGCCGCCATTGATAAAACAACCAGCAATGCACTTTTAAAATGTATATTTTGTCGGTTATAATACAATAACCAATGAATGATGGCGATTCTATAAACGTCCGGTACTGAAATTATCAGCACCGGACGCTTAGGTTATTAAAATATTTCTTTCTTAAAAGACTTCTGATCGTTTAAGTCTGAACCAACTCCATTTCTTTCATTCATCAAAAAGAAAAATGGATCCATCCATTTACGGTTAAGTCTTTACCTTAAACACTTCTTCACCTATAAATGGCTGACTTCTCAATCGCTTGCCGGTGGCTTTAAAAATAGCGTTGGCAACAGCACCTCCGGTTGGTGGTAAAGCTGGCTCACCCAAACCGGTTGGATCAATGCCATTGTCTACAAAATGGGTTTCAATTTCCGGGATTTCTTTCATGCGGATGAGCCGGTAATTATTAAAATTGGTTTGCTCCGTTGCGCCATTTTTAAAAGTCAGTTTGCTGTACATCGCATGACCAAGTCCATCTACAATACCGCCCATTACCTGCTGACGGGCACCGCTTAAATTGACTACCTGGCCGCAATCGGAAACTGCATAGATCTTCTTTACCACTGGTTTTCCTGCCTGCATGATCACTTCGCAAATCTGGGCCACATAAGACTGGTGAGAGTAGTAAACACTAAAGCCATGGAACACGCCCGGCTTTTTACCCCAGCCTGATTTTTCAGCTGCCATTTTTATTACTGTCTCCATCCGGTCGATACTATACTTTACCGGTCCGGCAGGATTGGTTTTTGCCTTTGCCAATAATTCCAGCCTGAATTGTATTGGATCTTTTCCTGCTGCCTCTGCCACTTCATCTAAGAATGCCTGTTCGGCAAAGCCCAAAAAGTTGGTAGTGGGGGCTCGCCATGCACCTGTTGTAATGGCAGATTTATGATCAAGACTTTCAATCAGTAAATGATCGACTGCACCAGAAGGGAAGTTGTCTTCACGGGTAGTATTACCCGCATTTATACCAACCCCACGGCATTTGTAACCCACCATGTTGCCGTAAGCGTCCAATGCCGCTTCAAAACGATAACGAACAGCCGGACGATAGCTTCCTCCTGTCATGTCATCTTCCCTGGTCCAGGTTACTTTTACCGGTGCTTTTATAAGACTGGATAGTTCTGCCGCTTCCAATACATAATCCCATTTCAATCGACGACCAAATCCACCACCAAGCCTGGTTATTTCGAGGGTGATCTTATCTTCCGGAACATTTAGCAGTTTACCTACAGCATTTCTTGCACTTGCTGGTGTTTGTGTGGGGCCGACCAGTTCTATACCATCGGAGCGTACATGTGCAAAAAAATTCATTGGCTCAAGCGGTGCATGCGATAGAAAAGGACATTGGTATTCTGCCTTTACGATTTTTGCTGCGGTAGTAAAAGCGGCAACCACATCCCCATTCGTTCGCTTAATGGACGGTGTGTTGCTATCCATCAGTTTGGTAAAAATATTGTTATGATCGGCTGTGCTTTCAATTTCGCCATCTTTCTCATATTCAATTTTCAGCAGCTTTCTTGCCTTGATTACCTCCCAGGTAGATTTGCCAACAACGGCCACATTGTTTTTAAAAACAACCACATCCATAATACCGGGCATTGCTTTAGCAGCGGCACTGTCAACTGACTTAATTTTAGTGCCGAAGGAAGCAGGACGTTGTATCATCGCATGCAGCATACCTTCCCGGTAAAAATCCAAACCAAAAATTGGCTTGCCTGTTACAATATCTTTATTGGCTACATTTTTTACAGCCTGTCCTATTATTTTAAAATCTTTCCGATCTTTTAGTTTCACATCTTTAGGTACCGGCAGGGTAGCGGCGAGTGCTGCCAAATCGCCATAGCTGGCCTGTTTGCCAGATTTGTTATGTGTAACCTTACTATTGCTTGTACTGCATTCCTCTACCGGTAAATTCCATTGGGTAGCAGCAGCCTGCATCAACATATTTCTTGCGGTAGCACCTGCCAGCCTTAATCTTTTCCAGGAATGCGGCACAGCACCACTGCCGCCGGTAAGCTGGCGATCAAAGGCTTTGGTATCAAGCGCCGCCTGCAGCACTTTTACTTTTATCCAGTCGGCATCTAATTCTTCCGCTACAATCATTGGAAAAGACGTCATGATATTTTGACCCAGTTCCGGATTGGGAGAGAGTATAGTAATGGTTCCATCACTGGCAATTGACAGGTAACTATTAAATCCCTTGCTGTCGGCAAAAGGTATTTTTTTAATAATGACTGGGCTTTCAGCGTCTGCATTGAACCAGGAAAAACCCAGCATAAGACCTCCCCCGGTAAGAGCGGTTAATTTTAAAAAATCTCTTCTGGATGTAGTTGACTTTTGCATGAGGTTAAATTTTTGTGCTGGCTAATTTTACTGCTTCCCGGATGCGGTGATAGGCGCCACAACGGCAAATATTACCATGCATCGCATTGTCAATTTCGGTTTCGGAAGGGTGGGGCTTTTTGTTTAATAATGCGGCCGCCGTCATGATCTGGCCTGCCTGGCAATACCCACATTGCGGCACATCCACTTCATCCCAGGCGGTTTGTAAGGGATGGTCGCCGATTGTTGAGAGGCCTTCAATTGTTGTGATAGCGGCTGTTTTTACAGAAGCCACTGGTAATACACAAGATTTTACGGCATTACCGTTCAGGTGGACCGTGCAGGCACCACACTGGGCAATACCGCAACCGAATTTAGTGCCTACAAGACCAAGGGAGTCTCTCAATACCCAAAGCAAAGGAGTATCCGCAGCAACATCGGCCTGGTATTGCTTACCATTTATTTGCAATTTATAAACTGGCATTTCTTTTTATTTTAATGATTGTGAAATTACGGATGAATTAGCGGGCTTAGTTTTAATTAAAAGATAAATAACAGTGTAAGTAAATAAAAGTTGATTACTGGCAAACTGGTTGGATAGATGGTATCTTTTATGACGGGTAAACCCTGTTTGGATTGGTTGCCGGGGGATCGTTCAAAGATAGATGTGAAAGCTGCATTTTTCCATTCCGGTCTTACCAAAAATCGAATGACCGGAATGGATTTGGATCGAACGGAAGGTATTAATCCAACACTTCAAAAACCATCATCGGAGTAGACTTATTCTTCAACGCAACTTCACCAATCTGAGTACAATTGAACGATACTTTAATTTTTTTATAGGTGGCTTCGTTAATAACTATCTGGCCTGGTCCGGCTGCAGATTGCAAGCGTTGTGCTGTATTCACTGCATCGCCAATAACCGTGTAATCCAAACGGCGCAAACTTGCGGAGCCGATATTGCCTGATATCATTTCGCCACTATTAATACCGATGGAAACTTTAGGTGAAAAAGAAACATGCTCTGCAAAAACAGGCAATTTGGCTATCTGTGCTCTTACGGCCAGGCAGGCTTCAATGGCTCTGTCTAAATGAAATTCTCCTTTAAACACGGCCATGATTGCATCACCTATAAACTTATCAATGTATCCTCCCTGTGCAATTACTTCCTTCGCCATTACGTCAAAATATTTATTGAGCAGGTTAACGACCATATCCGGTGGCTCGTTTTCGCTGATAGACGTAAAGCTGCAAATATCAATAAATGCTACGGTGGCTTCAATGGTTTCGTTCGCAACCAGCGAAGATTCAAACTCACGGCTGCTCATAAATTTCAACACCGTTTCATCCACATACATTTTAAGAATATTGTTTTCCTGTATGGCTTTGAGTGTCTCACGTATCTGTAACACATGATTGATGGTTTTTTCCATCGTAACCGAAAGATCTTCAAAATTAATAGGCTTGGTAATAAAGTCGAAAGCGCCACGGTTCATGGCGGTGCGAATATTTTCCATATCGCCATAGGCAGAAACAATTACTGCTTTAATAAGTGGATTGGAAACGCCCAACCGGCTTAGTAAAGTAAGTCCATCCATTTCGGGCATATTGATGTCACTCAACACGATATCTACATCGGGATGCTGCTTGATTTTTTCAATAGCATCGTTTCCGTTAACAGCAAAAATGAATTCATATTTCTGCTCCCTGATCTTTTGCCGGAACTTTTGTTTGATGAGCATTTCCAAATCAGCTTCATCATCTGCCACTAATATTTTTGCCATCAGATAAGTGTTTTTAATTTTTCCTTTAAAACAGCGAAGTCAACCGGCTTTGTTAAAAAATCATCAGCTCCCAATTGTTTGGCCAGGTTATAATTTTCTGCATCTCCGTAGGCAGTAATCATCATTACGATGGGGGGTGGCTTCAGGTATTTGTGTTTAATTTGTTCCAGTAATTCCAGACCGCTCATACCCGGCATATTGATATCCGATAAAATTAATACGGCCTCATGCCCGTGATTGCTCAAAAATTTAAGTGCCTCCTCGCCCGAAAAAGCAAAAGCAAAATCAAAAATCTTTTCCCTGATTTCTTTTCTAAAACGTTGCTCAAATAGCGTCTGAATATCTCTTTCGTCGTCTACTACTAAAATTTTCATTTGTGTATTTTAAATTTGTGCCGGTAAGATAATAATAAATTTAGTTCCTTCACCTTCTTTTGTTTCCACTTTTAGTTCACCACTATGTGCTTTTACAATGTCATAACTCAAACTCAATCCCAATCCGGTTCCCTGCCCGGTTGGCTTAGTGGTAAAGAAAGGTTGAAATATTTTATCTAATATATTTTGAGGAATGCCGGGGCCGTTATCGGAAACAGAAATTAAAATGCCCCTATTCCCTAAAGGGGTTACAATTTTTTTTGTATTCACCCATACTGTTGGAGTCTTATTATTATTTGGGTCTGAGAACCCTGCTTCGTTTATTCCGATTTTATCGGGAGAGGGCAGGGAGGCTACCCCGATATTTAAATCGGGACTTCCGGCTTTACTTCGTTCGCCTACAGCATAAAACGCATTATTGATTAAATTCAACAACACCCTTCCAATATCCTGCGGTATGATATTGATGTTGCCAATGCTCTCATCAAAATCTGTTTTCATCGTTGCATTGAATGATTTGTCTTTTGCCCGCAGGCCATGATAACTTAACCGCAAATATTCATCGCATAAAGCATTAATATCTGTTGGTTCTTTTACCCCGCTGCTGCTGCGGCTGTGCTGCAACATTCCTTTTACAATCGCATCTGCACGTTTACCATGGTGGTTTATTTTTTGCTCGTTGTCTCTTATATCATTTGCCAGATCAATTGCCAATTGCATATTGCCAATTGCCAATTCAGCCTTCAATTCATCTAACAACTCTTTATTTACTTCACTAAAGTTATTTACAAAGTTTAATGGGTTTTGAATTTCATGTGCAATACCAGCAGTCAATTCCCCAAGGCTTGCCATTTTTTCAGCCTGTATCAGTTGGGATTGGGTGGATTTGAGATTTTCCAACGATTGATTGAGCGCAGAAGTCCGCTCAAGCACCTGCTTCTCCAAGGTTTCATTTTGAGTGGAAAGAATGAACTGATTTTCTTTAGAAAGGTGTTCTACTTCGGTTAACTTTAGAAGCAAAGACTGACTTCGAACACCAAATGCATATCCCAGATAGATGGCAAAACTA
>JBBQKO010000012.1:0-34895 GCA_038327005.1 Chitinophagales bacterium
TACACCCAATGCAAACATCATAAAACCAATCTGCGACATAGTGGAATATGCCAGCACTCTTTTGATATCCGTTTGTGTACAAGCTATTACCGCAGCAAATAAAGCGGAGGTAATACCTACATAAGTAACTACTTCTAAAGCTGCTGCCGACATACTGAACACAGGGAACAATCTGGCTACCAAAAATACACCAGCAACCACCATCGTAGCAGCATGTATTAATGCTGAAACCGGCGTTGGGCCTTCCATTGCATCGGGCAACCAAATATGTAATGGAAACATCGCACTTTTACCGGCACCACCAATAAACACTAAAACCAGTGCCCAGGTTAATGCCGATACACCCATAAAAGAAGCTGCGGTGATTGCCTGAAATTCCGGCGCTGCTGTAGTTGTCAGGCGTTGTATCAATTCACCAAAATCCAATGTGCCTGCATAAAATGAAAGCGTTAGTATACCAATTAAAAAACCAAGATCTGCAAAGCGGGTAACGATGAATGCTTTTTTACAAGCCGCCACTGCACTTGGTTTGTCGTAGTAATAACCAATTAATAAGAAGGAAGAAACACCTACCAGTTCCCAGAAAATATACAGTTGGAAAATATTGGAAGACATAACCAATCCCAGCATAGAAAAAGTAAAGAGGCCAAGAAATGCATAGTAGGTAGGGAATCTTTCTTCGCCCTTCATATAGCCCAAACTATAAATATGCACCATCAAAGAAATAAACGTAACCACTACCAGCATCATCACCGAAATAGGATCCAGGATGATCCCCATGTCAATAGAAACGCCGGGTGAAAATTGTAGCCAGGTATATTTTAGCGGAACTAATTTTTGATACACACCATCCACTTTTCCAAAGTTGAAAAAATAGCCATAGGCAATGTACAACGATAAAGCGGTTGATATCAATAACAGTGTTGTCCCGATGATACCGGATGCATTGGCAACATGCTTTCTGCCAAATATACCCAACAATAAAAACGCCGCCAGTGGCAACAATGGTATCAGCAACAGTGCCCATCCTAAACTCTTTCCTGCCGGAAGAACCTGGAGTATTGTAATGTGTAACAAATCATTCATAATAATATAGTAAGGGTTCTTCATAAAGCTTACGTAGGTAAGCCATGAAATCAACTTTTAAAATTTCAATTGTTCTGTACGCTCCACATCAATGGACTGGTGACTTCTGTATAAATTAATGATGATGGCAATGGCTACCGCTGCCTCGGCTGCTGCAATGGCGATCACAAAAATTGAGAAAAACAAGCCGTCCATTTTATTGGGCCATAAATATTTATTGAATGCAATAAAGTTCAGGTTCACACTGTTCAACACCAGTTCTACACTCATCAACATCGTGATCAGATTTCTCCTGGTAAAGAAACCAAACACGCCGATAAAAAACAGTGCGGCACTAATAAATAGTATATGATATAATCCGGGTTCCATCATGATGTTGCGGGTTTAGAACGTAAAGCAATTACAATACAACCAATCATTGCAGCCAGTAATAAAACACTCACTACTTCAAAAGGCAATGCAAAACCATCTGCCCCCAAGCTCAACATACGATCGCCTATATTTGATACGGTTGGTAAAACGGGGGCCTCCGAAGTACCAATAAATTTATGTTGGTATAGTTGCAGCATGGTTAAGGCAAAGCCGCAAAAGGCTGCCAGTGCTGAAAATATCTGTCGGCCAATTGTTGGTTTGGGTAATAAATCTCCCGCCTGTTGGGTTAAAAAAATGGAGAAGATAATGAGGACGGTGATGCCGCCAACATACACAACAATTTGTACGGCGGCCACAAAATCGTATTGCATCCAAAAGTAAAGTCCGGCAATTCCAATTAAAGAAAACAGCAGAAAAATAGCTGCACGAAATATTTGCCTGGTAGTAACTGCCAACACTCCACTCACCAAGGTAAGTGCGGCAAGCATATAAAATATAATGGTTGATCCGCTCATTTAAGGGTTATTATTTCGAGTATTTATTATTTAAAACATCAAAGCAAAAAGCCATTTTGCGCCAGCTAGATCCCTCTGGTCATCATCGTTGTGTCACTCACTTGTACCGCATACCAATGTGGATCTTTATCTACGTTATTTGTTAATGCGTTTATTTTGTTTCGCCCTTTCAGGGCTTTAAATACATTTTTATTTTTTGATTCATTCGTTCGTTCATTCGTTCATTCATTCATTCATAGGGCTTTGCCCTATGCTATGTTATTTCGCCCTTTCAGGGCTTTAGTTCAGTTTGTTTGTTTGCCCTTTAAAGGCTTTGTATTTTTTGTTTGAAAGTTGTTTTTACTGTTATTTCTTCATTCTTTAAATAGCCTTCCTGTCGAAAAAATAATTAATAATTTAAATAAACTTTAACCTGAAAAATGACCATTCAGAAATCAAACATCAGATATCAAACTACTGGCAACTGATTTTAAATATCTCACTTCGTTACTCATAAATCATCATTCATCTCTCATAACTCACCATTCATAACTCACCATTCATCTCTCATCATTCATCATTCATCATTCATCGCTCATTGCTCATTGCTCATTGCTTATTGCTCTTTGCTTATTGCTCTTTGCTTATTGCTTATTGCTTATTGCTTATTGCCTATTGCTCATTGCCTATTGCTCATTGCTCATTGCTTATTGCTTATTGCTCATCACTCATTACTCATATTCTTACTCAACCCCTTCTCTAATTTTCGATCCCGGGTTATTCAATGTTTTTGTTAAGTCGGCCCGGTTGTAAACGCTGTGTTCAAAAGTCTGCGCCATTTTAATTGCATCGGTTGGGCAGGCTACTATACATAAATTACACATCGTACACAACTCGAGGTGATATACAAATTTGTCAATCGCCTTTTTCTTTTTCCCTTCCGGTGAAATATCAAATTTGGTAATGATTTTAATCGTTGCATTCGGACAAGCCAATTCACAAGCGGTACAACCCGTGCAGGCATGTTCATTATTGGCATCATGTGTCATCACCACTTCCCCCTTAAATCTTTCGGCTAACACAAGCGTATCCCTATTATCCGGGTATTGCTCGGTTATAATTTCTTTGTGATGTGTAAAATAATACAGTGTACGTTTGAGCCCAACCAGCAGTGATTTTACTCCAAAGAAAATGTCTTTGAGATAGGTGATAATAAAAGGAGCCCTCTGCCCTCCCGAAGAAGAAGCCCCCCCACCCCCCGAAGGAGGGATTGAAGAAGCGTCTTTATAATTTGAATTGCTACTCATTATTTTAAGTGCCTGTTTTAAATTTAAAATATCCAACATCTTTTATTACTACTTCAATGTAATAGCTACTGCCTTTTCTCCCCTTCAGGGGCCGGGGGCTTTTAAAAATGCCACCCCATTATTGCAATCAACGTAACCAATAAAATATTGAACATACTAATGGGCAATAAATATTTCCACTCCAGGTTTAGCAATTGGTCAATACGCAATCTTGGGAACGTCCACCTGAACCACATGATTAAAAAAATCAGGAAAAATGTTTTACCAAAAAACCAAATGCTCGAAGGAATGTAATCCATGATATGATTGAACGATTCCCAATGCCCGATATGAAAAGGCATCCATCCGCCGAGGAATAAAGTGGCACCAATGGCGCAAACAATAAACACATTAATATATTCTGCTAAAAAGAACAAGGCGAATTTCATCCCTGAATATTCTGTGTGAAAACCGGCAGTCAATTCGGATTCAGCTTCTGCCAAATCAAACGGTGCCCGGTTGGTTTCTGCTGTTACGGCAATGATGAAAATTACAAAGGCAATGATCACCGGAATATGCCCCTTAAAAATCCACCAGCCATCGGCCTGCGATTGAATGATTTCATTCAGATTCAACGAACCAGATAAAACGACAATGGTTAAAATCGACAAACCGGCTGACAATTCGTAACTCACGATTTGTGCGCCACTTCGCATGGCACCCATCAACGAATATTTATTGTTACTGGCCCAGCCTGCCATTAAAATACTAATCACCATCATGGAAGAAATAGCCGAGATATACAACACCCCGATATTCATATCCCACATTTGAAAGTTGCTTGCAAAAGCGATCGGTGCCATCAATAACATAGCCACCATCATTGCTATAAAAGGTGCCAGATTGAATAAGAATTTATCAGAACCATCGGGTGTCATCCCTTCCTTCACCAGGAGCTTTACGGTATCAGCCAACGATTGAAACATTCCACCCGGACCCACTCTGTTTGGCCCAAGCCGAATCTGGATCCATGCAGCCACCCTTCTTTCCATTAATACCAACACCAGGCCCAATGCAGCAAACAAGCCAATTACGCAAACACCAACAATCACCATTTCAATGACCAATGTCCACGTAGGATTAAAGATGCCCCTTAACCAGGTATCTATTATTTGCGATATAGAAGAAAAGCTTAACATAAAGCCCCCCCACTCCCCGAAGGGGAAATTAAAGAAGTTGCCGAATATTTTGAAGTGTTTTTCATCATCATAAAAGTTATGGGCTTTCTACTATTTATATTAAACAGTTTTATCAATTTAGAATGCAATCCATCTTATTCCCCCTTCAGGGGTCAGGGGCTACTCTACCTGTCAATATCCGGTATCACTAAATCCAATGTTCCCATCATGGCTACAAGGTCGCCCAACTTGCTGCCTCTTGCCATGTGATCAATTGCAGACAGATTGGAAAATCCTGGTGAGCGATACTTAATTCTATAAGGTGTAGTGCCGCCTTCGCTTACGATGTACACGCCAAACTCTCCTCTTGCCGTTTCTACCCGTTGGTAAAAATCTCCTTTGGGTAATTTCAAAACGGCCTTTGTTTTTGCCTGAAAATCACCTTCCGGAATATTATCAATTAGTTGTTCTATGATTCTAATCGATTGACTCATTTCCCGTATCCTCACCATATATCTGGCAAATGAATCGCCTGCAGTTTCCAGTATTTCATCAAACTCCAGCTTGTCGTAAATTTCGTATGGATAAGTTTTGCGAACGTCACATGAAATACCGCTACCCCTTAAAGGTGGTCCGGTTACTCCGAAAGAAATGGCATCTTCGGCAGATAAATAACCTACCCCTTTCATCCGGTTTTGGAAGATGATATTGCCTGTCACCAGTTCATCATACTCGCCAATTTTTAATTTAAAAAGTGTTATAAATTCTTTTACCTTTTTTTGAAAGTCGGGATGAATATCCTGCATTACACCGCCTGGTACCATGTAGTTCATGGTAAGCCTGGCACCACAGGTATCTTCCATAATATCGTTGATCTTTTCTCTTTCCCTAAAGGCGTGAAAGAACGGTGTGAATGCACCCAGATCCATTGCCATTGCACCCCACCACAGTTCATGCGAAGCGATCCTGGTAAGCTCATCCATCAATACACGGATAACCTGTGCACGGGCAGGCACTTCTACCTGCAACCCTTTTTCTACGCAAAGCGCACAAGCGTGGTTGTTAATATGAGAAGACAAGTAATCCATCCTGCTGGTAACATAGATAAACTGGCGATAGGTAAGGCTTTCGCTCATTTTTTCAATAGAGCGATGAATGAATCCCAAATGAGGTTCCACTTTTTTAACGGTTTCCCCATTGATGGTAATCACCAGGTGCAACACGCCATGCGTGGCAGGATGCTGCGGCCCTACATTGATGATGATATCGCCTTCTGCTGTTCTTCCTATTTCTTCAACCATATTGCCCCTATCCCCTAAAAGGGGGATTATTATTTTAATATTAAAAAATCGCTTAAATATTTAAATACTGTTTAAATTATACAGCCCCTGCCTTACTCCCCTTTAGGGGATGGGGGTTTCCCTTTCTCCCCTTTAGGGGCCGGGGGCTGCCCTATAATCTAATCATATTAATCGGGTCTTCAAAATTCTTTAACAGTGGATTCTTTCCTTCCCAACCATCTGGTAAAATCAATAACCTTAAATCCGGATGATTGATAAAATTCACCCCAAACATTTCATACACTTCTCTTTCATGAAAATTGGCTGTTTGCCAGATATCACTAATGGTATCGATTGCAGGATCATCTACCGGCAACTTTGATTTAACAACGATATTGTGACGGAATTTGGTAGAATCTAAATGATACACCATGGTAAGATGTGTCTTCCAATCAATACAGGTGAGACAAAAAACAAAATCAAAAAATAAGGATTCATCCTGGCGAAGTTGTTCTGCCAATGGTCGCCAATCTGTAGGTTCAACATTGATGGTGAGCCATTGCCCTGCTTCATCAAAACTGGCCTGTGGCAACAGTTCCGTAATCTTTTCTTTTAGTTCTTCGTTGGTCATAATTTAACTTTCGGACAATGGATATTGAATATCCCTTTTATCTTATCTACTTCTATTTAACCCGTTTGTTTTATTAAATTCTACAAACCTTCTTTTATCTGTTCTCTTGTTAATCCCATTCTAATTTTTTCCTGCAAACTAATCAAGGCATGTAAAAGCGCTTCTGGTCTTGGCGGACAACCGGCAACATACACGTCAACCGGTATCACATGATCGGCACCTTTTACTACGGAATAAGTATTGTAGAAAAACGGGCCGCCGCTGATGGCGCAAGCACCCATTGCAATTACATATTTAGGATCACCCATCTGGTCGTATAATCTCTTTAAAACCGGTGCCATTTTATTAACGATGGTGCCAGCAATTATGATTACATCTGCCTGCCGCGGCGAGGCTCTTGCTACTTCAAATCCAAATCTCGAAAAGTCGTATTTGGCACCTGCTACCGCCATGTATTCAATACCGCAGCAACTGGTAGCAAAAGTGAGTGGCCACAAAGAATTGGAACGTGCCCAGTTGATCACATCATCCAGCTTACTCAGTACAATTCCACCTCCGGGGGTTTCCTGTATTTGGCCGGGAAAAGTGGAATCCCCTACTACAGCCCCCCCAGCCGAAGGAGCAGCCCCCTCACCCCCCGAAGGGGGGATTGAAGAAGCCTCTAAATTATTTGAATTGTTATTCATATTTTAAAACGTTCAATTTTTATTTTTCGTAGTGCGATTTAGTACTAAAAACAATTCAGCGTAAGCTGCATTTCATTCCACCTTCAGGGGGTCAGGGGGCTTGTATTTTATCCCCCTTGGGGGGCGGGGGGGCTTTTACATCCACTTCAACGCCCCTTTTTTATGTGCATATAAAAAACCCATAAACAATATAAAAAAGAAAATCACAATTTCCACCAGTGCCATCCAGCCAACTTTTTTTGCTACTACTGCCCAGGGAAATAAGAATACCAGTTCTACATCAAAAATTAAAAAGATAAGGGCGAATAAATAATAGCCCACATTTAACTGGGTCCATGTTTTACCATGTGTGGGAATACCACATTCGTAGGGCTGCCCCTTTTGAGGATTGGTGGTGTATTTGGTTACAACTTTAGCAATTAAAATTGCAATAGTAGAAAAGGTCAAGGCTGCACAAATCAAAACAATCATCGAAGTTGAACCCATAGAAAATGAATTTATCTTGTAAATAAATATGCTTGCAAGTTAGAAAAAATAACAATACCAATACCTGCCATCGGATATTGCACTCATCATGAGCCCAAATGATTTTAATCATAGTCTTTTAGGCCGCTTTTCCCTTCGGGAAATTATGACCGTTTAACCATTAACCATAAATTTCAAAGTGAATCATTTTTTTATCATACCCCATTTCCGTCAATTTTGTTCTGGCTTCATCAATCATTCCCCTCCAGCCGCAGAGGTAAAATTTAGCTGGTCGCTTATCAATCGTTAATAGCTCATACACCGAGTGAACATAGCCGGTTTGCCCTTCCCAATGCTCTCGTGACAAGGTTGGTATATAGTGGAAGCCGGTAATTTTAGTTTGCAGGTTTTTCATTTCCTCAAAATATAGCAGGCTGCTTTTTGTGCGACAGCCAAAAACGAGGTAAATGCTGTTATGCGGAATGTTGTTGTTCTTGATATGGTGTATCATACCCCTGAAAGGAGCAATGCCGGTGCCGGTACAAATTAAAATTAAATCTTCGTCCAGTGGTTGCTTTAAAGTAAAAACACCCTGCGGCCCTCGCATTGGTATTTCAGACCCTACTTTTACTTCATCAAAAAGATAGGGCGTACCAGCTCCCCGTTTATCCAATACGATGATCAACTCAAATATATTACTGCCATCCGGCCAGGAAGCAATGGAATAACTCCGCCAGCGCTTATTGGGCTTTTCGTGAATCGGAAGATCAAGCGTAACAAACTGTCCGGGAATAAAATCAAACACAGCAAGTTCAGGAACCTGTATCCAGAATCTTTTAGTATCGATCGTTTCGTTTTCTATCCGGATAACTTTTCCGGTAAGCCATGGTAGCAATGCCATAAAAAAATTTGAATCTACAATTTACAAAGAATGATTTATGTGGCAGTTATTATTTATCAAATATCTCTTTCACTCATCTGCAACTTGTTTTGGCAAAGGGTCATTTATTGTTGTTTTAAGTAGCTACCTTGAGCCACGTTTTTAATTAATCAATTTAAATATCCTTGATTAACTTTTATCAACTGTAGTTGAAAAAAGTTTGTTGCTATTTAAAACAACAGCTTTAGCTTTTAGATAATTGAAGAGCATTCTCGGGTATTGCCAACAATATTAAAATTATTATCCATGCGTAAAACTATGACACATCAATGAACTCCGAATTTGAATTTTCCGGCTTTTTTGAATTAACGCCTGACTTGGTTTGTGTTGCAGGTAAGGATGGTTTTTTAAAAAAAGTAAACCTGGCGGTTATTGAAACACTTGGATTTTCTGAGGAGGAATTATATAACCAGCCTATTTCATCTTTTATTTACCACGAAGACAAGGAGCTTACTCAACAAAATAGAGCTGCATTGTTAAGCGGAAAGGTGCTGCATAATTTCGCCAACCGATATCAGAAAAAAAACGGAGATATTATCTGGCTTGAATGGACTTCTATTTATTTTCCGAATAATGAGGTAGTACTGGCTATTGCAAAAAATATTACCGAACGGAAAATAGCAGAAAAAGAAATAGAAGCTGGCTACCAGAAGTTTAGAAATTTAGCAACCTATTTTAAGAAAAGCATTGAGAAGAATAAGAAATACCTCGCCTATCAATTACATGAGGAATTGGCACAACTGGTTTTTGCATTAAAAATGGATGTTGACTTAATTGCGAATAATTCAAATGCTTTATCTGACTCATCAAAAGCTGCTGTTGAACACGCCCTGGGAGCTTCCAAATTAATTATCACTACACTTCAAAGAATTTCCTTTTCAATTAGCCCTGCTATGTTAGATGATTTTGGGCTAAATGCTACACTGGAATGGCTTTGTAATGAATTTTCTATTTTAAATACCATATCCTGTGAATTCAAAAGCAACTATGATGAACAAAGTTTATCACACGAGATTAAAACTGATATTTTCAGAATTTGCCAGGAGTCGCTCACCAATGTGATTGAGCATGCTTGCGCAACCCATGTAAAGATTAGTATTGACTGTATTGAAGAAAACGTTCTGCTTACCATTGCAGATAATGGTAAAGGTTTTGATGTTGATCAAATAAAAGAAACGCCCGGTTTAAACAGCATGCAGGAACGTACCGATACCATTAACGGGCAATTGACTATACAAAGTAAATCGGGCGAAGGCACAACGGTTAGATTTACAGTTGCAAAACAAAAAAACGACATTCTCTAATTAACGATATGATCAACAGGTTTAAATTTAACCCTGCCTTTCTTGTTCTAACAATACTGCTTTTTACCACAGAAGTATTGATTGCCGGATACGTTCATGACAATATAATCAGACCCTATATCGGCGACTTACTGGTAGTTATACTAATCTATTGTTTTATAAAATCCTTCTTTGATTTTCCTGTGCTAAAAACGGCGATTGGAGTGTTGATATTTTCATATACCATTGAAATTTTACAGTACCTGAAACTCGTAGAACTATTGGGGCTTCAACATTCGAAGGCCGCCAATATTATTATAGGCAACTCCTTTGAATGGGTCGACATGTTGGCTTACACTGGCGGCTTTGCAACTATATTATTTGCCGAAAAAATAATCGATAAAAGAACAGACAAAAGATGAAGATAAATTGTTCTCATCTATTGCCCTTTAATTTGCAACACAACTGAACTTCCCAACGTTACCAATGCACCCTGATAAACACCGATACTTTTTACAGCCGTGTTTGCGTTGATCAACGGATAATTGTTTAACACACCTGAAACAACTACATCCGTATATTGATCGGGCACCATCCCACAACTCCAGTTGGCAGGCACAAACCAGTTGGTACTGGTGTTACCATTCCAGCGATTGGTAAAGCGCACGGTATTTGCAGGGCCGCCAAAGCCGTCTGTTATACAACGATATTTATAACCTGAAAAACTGGTTGGCAGATTGATCAGTTGTAAGGTAGCAGTGTTGCTTCCTGAATAACGGGCACCATTCACGATGTTCACATAACCTGCACCATTGTCTTCCTGCCACTGATAAATTGTACCGGTAGCAGCGGCTCTGAACAAAATATTTTCACCCGGACATGTACCCGTTGCCGCCGGTTTTATATTAGACATGCTTAACCAGAACTCGCTAAAACTATTGACGTTTAACTCTGCGTAGTAGCCATTATCATAAGGCACAATGGCCACATCCGAAGGCGCAATAAATTGAAACAGTCCCGTTACATCATCCGATAACAAACCATTTTCATCGGTTGCATTACCACTGTATTGGGTAATCCCGGGTTCATAAGGGTCCACTGGTTTTAGGCAGGTAACACAGCTATTGGCAATGATCATGTTCTGCACTTCATCTTCGGTAAAATAAAAACGAACCCCTACATTACCTGTTGGTGGATTAGCGGATCGTACTACAATGTTGCGATTGAGATAATAACTGTTATTACTGCTACGTACCTGACCTGAATAAGGATGCACCTGGATGCTGGTAAGCCCAAGATTTGAACCATTTGAATTCAATGAAACAATTCTTTTGCCACCGGATGAAAAATGCACCCAATTATTACTGTTCACTGCTTGCGAAATGTTGGTAACCGGAAATCCGGTATAAATAGCGGCCTTATCAAATACATGGATATCATCAATACCAATACCTTCTTCAGTAACACCGGCATCACTGCTCATTACAAACCGAAAGCGAATATTGGTTGCTGATAAAGGCAAGTTGATACTTGATACATGCCATCTGGTATTGCCCCCGCCCCATGCTATCTCCGGAGCTTCGTTGTACCAATTGGTACCACTACCAACAGCGCCCAGTTTTTGCCATACCAATCCATCAGCAGAATATTCCACCCAGCTATAATCATAATTTAACTCCATCATAAAAATGTGGCTAAAAGAAAGTACCGGCTGTATTAATCCCTGTATATCAAAACAAGGTGAATATAAATAAGACGTTTCATTGTCATTGTAATTGCCGGCAAGATTGGTTACCCATGCTTTACTGCCACTGGCTGCTTTGCTAATAACATCATTTGCAGGAGCACCCCACTGCCACGAAGTGTTGACGCCGCCTGTATGAAAAAAACCATCATTGTTTTCAAAATTCTGCAGGTAGGGATAAGCACTGACTAACGGACTATTATGCAGCTTGAATTTTAAAATACTATCGTTGACTGAATAATTATCTGACGGATATTTCACCCACACATTGATCGTATAATCAACATAAGCGGATAGGTTTGCTGTTTGGTTAAATACATAATCCAATGATTGATCTGACCCCAGCGATGGAATAATTTCTGTAACAATGGCCCCTCCGTTTATTTGGTAGCTAACCGGTATATTATTCAGCACATTGCTATTGTAATTCTTTAACCGAATACTAACGGGACTGGCTGCCCCCAAAGCGCAACCATTGATATCAGGCGAAATTATTTTTACTATGCCCACATCATTCATCACTTCATTGATCGTAATGTCATCAAATGTATAACCATCGTCAATATCAATCACTGCATTGGAGCTATTGGCAGAAGTTTTGCCCGACTGGCCAATTTTAACCTGAAAGGTTGGTGAAACAGTTTGTACCGGCACCGCACTATTCAGCACTTCATTAACATTAATGATGGCCCGTTTCCAGGAGCCCACAGCAGCCTGGTTTGCAAAAAGATTATATGCTTCTACCCATACATTATTTTCGTTGCCCCTTACCCAAACCCTGTTACCTGGCGCATCAACTTGTCCATGATTTTTATAATAAAAATCAAGGCGGAGTTGTTTATCGGTGAAGCTTAAAAGATTATAACTGAGCAATAAGCTATCGGTAGTTGCGATGTCATTGTAGGGCGTTTGGTCCAGCGTGATGGCCTTCGTTCCTGTGTAGGCAAAGCCAGTATTAACAAAACTTCTGGCCCTGCCCCTGGTTGAACTGGCTGTAAAATCCAATCGCTTATTATCTCCAATGGCCATTTCCGGAAGCCTGAAATCAGCAGCAGGCAGGCCCTCAAACCCTTCGGTAATTGGCAGCGTTGCAACGGCATCATTGTTAATATACTTCACTGTTTTATATGCCGTATCATTCAGATGATTTGGATCAGCAGCCAAACTTACCCAGGATTTGAAATTGTATTTAAAGCCTCCGGGTATGACTGGGTAGGCTCCGGTAAACGTGTAAACATACGTGGCACCCGCCGCAATTACGGGGCTGATCGTTTCTGTAATAGCAGTGCTTCCATAGCTATAAGAAATATTGAATGGTCCGCCAACTGCAACGGATCCCAAATTTTTAATCGAAACTTTCACTGCTTTGATGGCATTGCCTGCGTTTGCAAAACCTTGTCTTGCAGTATTGGGCTCCAGTAAACTATCTACCTTAATATCATTATTGAAAATTGCCAGCGCACAGGGGCCGCTGTTAGGAACTATTCCAACCGATAGCGATCTTCTTCCGGAAAAACTGCCGTTTTTTGCAGCAATGCCCAACCAGGCTTTTACATTTTTGTCTAAGCCGTTCAACAGGTAGGCCGTGTCGGTTGTGTTGGCAATCACCTGCATGCTATCACCATTTAATTGCAAAATATCATAGCTGGTTGCGTTTGCAACGGGTGGCCATTTTAATAGTACGGCACCTTCGCAAACATTGGTGGCGGTTATAACCGGGGCTCCTAAAACAGTGAAATTAAAATCGCTTTGATCCACTAATGCTGTCCCATTGCGGCTAACCCTTACCAATGCCTGGTTTATAACAAAAGCAGATGGTACAGTCCATGCAAAACTGCGGCTTGTTGCTGTAACATTGTTATTGAGGACGGTCCAACTGCTGCCATTATTGGTTGAATATTCTATTGAAAAATTATTCGCTTCATTGCCATAGGCCGACCAGCGGATATTCTCCGTTTCGCCAGGCACCAGTTTTTCTCCACCAAAAGGATATTCCACTGTTACGGATGGTTGAATCAGTTCATAGCTTATAATATATTCCTGGTCACCATAGGGAACGATCCAACCATTTACATTGATGGTATAAGTTCCTGCTGCCGGATTTTCAATTACCACTTGCTCTATATTGTTGGTATGATCTGCACCTTCGTTTGCAGAATTATTTACATTACCGGTTGAAGGATTCAATACAAGGGGGCGGTGCAAAATTGCAGACGGCTCTTTAACTGTAAGATCAAGATCATTTACCAAAGCCATTCCGGCATTGATGGCTGCTGCAGTATCGGCCCAATAGAGCATGATTTTTAAGCGTCTGGTATTGGCTGGTACTGTGATTGGATGAATCCCATTTCCACCTGCTGAAGTTGCATTGATAAAATAACGATTCCCCTCAATTGCTTCTACTGCCCGCCTTGCATTGAGCATTCCAAATCCAAATGTAAAATCAGGCCCGGCATTACCCAAATCTTCTGCTGTATTACAAACCAACGTTTTAATCAATGAAGCTCTTGGATTAGCGCCGGCATGTAATTGCCTGTATCGTTCATACATCAATGATAGCGCTCCGGTAACTACAGGAGTGGACATGCTGGTTCCGTTGCTCAACCCATAGGAATCATTAACATAGGTTGAAGTTACATTCACTCCCCCAGTTGTTATCTCTGGCTTTATACGTCCATCTTTAACCGGGCCACGGCTGCTAAAATTTGCGCCGGAATAATCCACTGTATTAATGGCTCCAACCGTTAATACATTTTTGGCGGTTTGCCACCCGGATTTAATCGTAGCAAATCCCGAAGGATACGGAGTACAAGTATTCAACCCATCATTACCAGCCGCTATTACATGTAACAATTGCTTATAATTCCCAAGTTGCCGGTCTACGTAACTACTTAAAAAATCATATTCACCTGTGCCGGCGCAGCCAAGCTCTGCCGAAAAATAAGAGTTATTGGTTACAACCATGTTATAATCGGTGATATAGGTTGGTGTATTAACGATGATATCACTAAAAAACTGGTTTACAATTGTAGCTTTAGGAGCCATTCCATGGTTTTTTATATCAATGATACCGGCGCCTGCAGCAGTGCCCGCTACATGCGTACCATGAGATGCAGACGTGGCAGAAGTACGATTGATGAGCCGTCCGTTAAAATCCACATGTGTGTTGATATCTGCGTTATCGCCTATACCGATCGTGACACCTTTACCATTTAAGTTTTTCCCATTCAAAGCATTCAGCCCGCTAATGCCATGCGCCCCGATGCCGTTATAATTGAGTAGTTTATCTGAGATGGGTTGCAGATGAATGTCTGTTACAAATGGCAAAGCAGCAATTGCGTTGATCGAAGTATTATTCGCCTGAACAAAAACACTATTCTCTATATCAAACTTTGTTGAAGATATACTGGCTCCGGCCAGTTTCAATTGCGATAATACAGTAGCCCGATCCATGCCCGGATAAAAACTGACTACTATTTTACTGATATCGTTCTTGTCAGCAGCAGATTTGTAATTTGCAAGGTTCGTATCTATTTTATAAAAAGAAGGAACCGTGTTAATAGATGCAATTTTATATGATGCGGCAAGGGCGAAATTAAAACTGCTACTAACTCTTGCCAGGTAAGCTTTTCCAGGCAGGTAGGTATAAAGTTCAATACCAGCTTTTTTTAATCCTGCTATTTGTTTTTTGGATGGTATTGTATCAAATTGCAGCAGCAAATAGTAATTGTTATCAAAGCTTGTACTCGAAATATTTTCTCTTTTAAAAGATGTTTTACTTGCGTTTCGGCCGGTTATAAATTTGCCATTCTTAAACAAAACCGCTTCTTCCGACTGCTGGCCAAAAAGCACCGATGAATGAAAAAAGAAGAGTATATAAAAAATAAAACAGCCAGATACTTTCATAAAACAATTTAATTAGCCCCCGTTCAACGGAGTTTTTAAAACAATTTAACCAATATTACATTTCCGGGATCTTTTTGTTAACGCTAATGTTGTGAAGTGTATTGCCAAATTACAGAATGCTTCATCAGAAACTATCCACTGCATCTACACCCAATGCATGTTAAATTATTTCTATTTAAATAAATATTGCATTTTGTAAGGCGATTGAACTTGCCATTTGTCTACATAATGGTTTGGATTGCTGACAGCAGATTGCAGGCAGTAGTACCGTTTTTCAATTTGATGAATAACATTGAAAGTTTTAGCTCTGGCGCAATTAGAAATAAAGCCAGGATTAAAGACCAGGCATCCTCCTTATCTTTGCCGCCGGATGAATTTGGACGTGTTGATGAAAGAATATGCAAATGATTCCCGCTGTTTTCAAATTGCGGACAAGATCACTTTGTCTAAACCGCAGCAAATTCACCTTTCTGGTTTGCATGGAAGCTCAATCGAATTTTTACTGGCAGCAGTTTTCAACCACAAAGCAACCAGCCAGCTCAATCATCTGGTAATTTTAAGAGATGCGGAAGAAGCAGCCTATTTCCACAATACATTTGAGAATCTGACCAATGCCCTCGACATCTTTTACTTTCCTTCGTCCTTTAAAAATAAAAAGAATTACCGCCTGCTCAACAGTAGTCATGTAATGTTGAGAACAGAGGCATTGACCAAAATAGCCGCTGGTAGCAATAAAAAAGTGCTGATTACACATCCGGAGGCCTTGTTTGAAAAGGTAGTATTACCCAAAACATTATCTGAGAATATCATTTCCATCAAACAGGGCGCCACACTGGAGATGAACAATATACTGGAAAAATTTGTGGACTATGGTTTTGAAAGAACGGATTTTGTATACGAACCCGGCCAGTTTGCAGTGCGTGGTGGCATACTCGATATCTACTCATTTGGCAATGAGAAGCCCTACCGCATAGAATTATTTGGCAACGAGGTAGATAGCATTCGCATATTTGATCCGGAATCGCAGTTGAGTGAACGAAAATTACTACAGGTAAACATTATCCCCAATGTGGAGACGCAGTTTGAAAGCGGTGATAAGGTTTCTCTATTGAAGTTTCTACCCAAGAACACCGTTGTTTGGTCGCATGACTGGCAATTCATCAAAGAAAAAATACAACAGCAGGAAGAAGATCTTGAGCTGTATCTGGAAGTTGTAAAAACAAGCACCGATACCCGAAAGCAGGTTACAGATGATGACCGTGAAATCAATGAAAAATCCAATGTAGGTGCGGATGATTTTGTGAAAGCGGATACCCTTGAAGAGCAGGTGAAGCAGCGCCACGTAATTGAATTTGGCGGTAAAAGCTATTTTGCTGCTTTTCAAAAAAATAACAGCGCCAGCGTTTTTACATTTACCATTCAAAGCCAGCCTGCCTTCAACCGGCAATTCGATCTGCTGATAAAGAACCTGAAGGATTATGAAACAAAAAAATATAATATTTATTTGTTTGCCGATAACCCCAAACAGCTCGAAAGGCTGCATATTATTTTCACCGATTTAAAAGCGGAGATACAGGTTACGCCAGTGCCTACCTCCATCCATGAAGGATTTATTGATGATGATTTAAAAGTGATTTGCTATACCGATCACCAGATTTTTCAACGCTACCACAAGTATAAAGTAAAACAGGCCTTTAGTAAAAACAAGGCGCTTACTTTAAAAATGCTGCGGGAATTACAACCGGGCGATTACGTAACGCACATCGATCATGGCGTAGGAGTTTACAGCGGTTTACAAAAGATTGAAGCCAACGGCAAAATGCAGGAAGCGGTAAGAATTCAATATAAGGATGGCGATCTGTTGTATGTAAACATTTCGTCGCTGCATAAAATTGGAAAGTATAGTGGTAAGGAAGGCAGCGTGCCCAAAATGAATAAGCTGGGCAGTGATGTCTGGAATAAATTAAAAGAGAAAACAAAAAGGCAGGTAAAGGATATTGCAACCGACCTGATAAAATTATACGCACAAAGAAAGAGCCAGGAGGGCTTTACGCATAGTCCGGATAATTACATGCAAACGGAACTGGAAGCATCCTTTATTTATGAGGATACACCCGACCAGGGCAAGGCTACTGAAGACGTAAAGCGTGATATGGAAAAACCATCGCCGATGGACCGGCTGGTATGTGGTGATGTAGGATTTGGTAAAACAGAAATTGCCATCAGGGCTGCATTTAAAACCTGCTGCGATGGTAAGCAAGCTGCCATACTGGTTCCTACAACAATATTGGCTTACCAGCATTTTAAAACCTTTGGCGAACGATTAAAAGACTTTCCGGTAACCGTAGATTTTATCAATCGTTTTAGATCGGCCAAAGAGAAGAAAGAAACACTGCAAAAAGTTGCCGAAGGAAAAATAGATATCATTATCGGTACACATTCGCTCTTAGGTAAAGACGTAAAGTTCAAAGACCTCGGTTTGATGGTGATTGATGAAGAACAAAAGTTTGGTGTATCTGCAAAAGAAAAATTAAAGCAATTAAGAACTACAGTAGATTCACTTACACTAACGGCAACGCCAATACCAAGAACGCTGCAATTTAGTTTAATGGGTGCAAGAGACCTCAGCATTATCAATACGCCACCACCCAATCGCCAGCCGATTCAAACAGAGGTGATGGTATTTAATGAGGATGCCATCCGGGATATCATTTATTATGAAACCGAGCGGGGCGGACAAGTTTTCTTTATTCATAACAGGGTTAAGGGCCTGGCGGAAATGAAGGGGCTGATACAGGGGCTTTGCCCGGATATCAGCATTGCCTATGCGCATGGGCAAATGGAGGGCGATCAACTGGAAGACACCATCCTTGATTTCATGGATCGAAAATATGATGTATTGGTTTGTACCAACATTGTAGAAAGTGGAGTGGATATTCCCAACGTAAATACCATCATCGTTAATAATGCACACCAGTTTGGATTGAGTGACCTGCACCAGTTGCGTGGGCGTGTAGGGCGTAGTAATAAAAAAGCGTTTTGTTATTTATTGGCACCGCCAATGAGTACTTTGCCAACCGATAGCCGGAAAAGATTGAGTACGCTGGAACAGTACAGTGACCTAGGCAGCGGCTTCCAGATTGCGATGAGAGATCTTGATATTCGTGGAGCAGGAAATATGTTGGGGGGCGAGCAAAGCGGATTTATAGCAGAGATTGGTTTTGAAATGTACCAGAAGATATTGGATGAAGCGATCAGAGAATTGAAGCGTTCCGATTTTAAAGATTTGTTTAAAGACGAAATCAACCAACAGGATGATTTTGTAAAAGATTGCAGTATCGATACCGACCTTGAAATATTGATACCCGACACTTATGTGGAAAGTATAACCGAAAGATTGAGTTTATATAGCAGACTTGATAATTGTGAAACTGAAAAGGACCTGGAAGATTTTCATACAGAAATGCTGGATCGGTTTGGCCCAATACCTGCCCCGGTAGAAGACTTGTTTACCACGGTAAGGTGCAGGCGCATTGCAGTAGAACTGGGCTTTGAGAAGATGATGCTAAAACATGAAACCCTGAAATGTTTTTTTGTAAGCAATCCTGATTCGCCTTACTTTCAAAGTGAAACCTTTACCGGTATTTTGCAATTTTTACAAAAAGGCACCAATAAAGCAAAACTAAAACAGGTAGGCAAAAATGGTATCCTGGTAGTGGAGGAAGTAAAAACGATGAAAACTTTATATAATTTTTTACATCGCATGCGGGATTCTCTACCGTAAATTTGCGTAACTTTTATTCAGTCGGTTATCCGCCGAAATTAACCAACCCTTTTATCAATTGGCAGAAACTGTTATTTATCCATATTCATACAACAAAAGCTGGGGCAAGGCCTGGTCAAATAATTATTTCAAAGCTAAAATACTGACAGGAGTCTTTGTATTTGTAAGCATCTTGCTTTATCTCCCTCACTTTTTTTCCATCATCGAAGCAAGGCAGGGCATAGTTCTGAACGACCGGTTGCTGCATGTGCTTCCATCCGGTGATTTTTCTGTTGTCATCTTTATACTTGTATGGGCAACATCCTTGTTGGTAGTTATCCGATCAGTTAGCCAGCCGGCAATGGCTTTGCATCTACTGTATTTACTGATTGCTGTTACAATCATCCGAATAATAACTATTTCTTTGTTTGCGCTTGATCCACCTGCCGGGTTGATCCCTTTGAAAGACCCGTTGACGAGTCTTACTTATGGTGGCAAAGATTTATTCATTACAAAAGATCTTTTCTTCTCGGGACATACTTCCAATTTATTGATCTGTTTTATGTGCTTGCAAAAGAAAAGAGACAAGCAGTTTGCATTGGTAACAACCATACTTGTTGGCTGCCTGGTTTTGATGCAGCATGTGCATTATACGATTGATGTTGTAGCAGCTTTTATATTCACTTACGGGCTGGGCGAGGCAGCAAAGCGACTGAATTTCCTGAGAGTTTGACACTGTTATTAACCCGTGTTCCTTGTGTCATCTTTTTGAATCACTTGTACAAAATTTGCATAACAACCGGGAAAAATATACTGCTTCTTCAAAGCATTTTATTTGTAGCGGCTTTGCGGTACCTGGCATCCCAGGGTAGCAATAAGCAATCTTCGGTCGGGTAGGAAATGTATTCACCGATAGAATGCTGAACTTTGTAACAACTACCTTTCAAAAGGCTTTGCTACCGACATCGCTTAACAGAAGGCAAAATTGGAATTTGTTAACCCAAGTTCATCAATGGAAAAACGATTAGCTTACTTCCGGGCCGGAACAATCTTAACTGGCAAAGTGGAAAAAATAAGAATTCACTAACATTATCCATGAACTGCTATTGCGGCAGGTACGATATTGTTATTGGGCGTAGTTCTTTTTATCAGACAATACCCAAAACGTAAAAAAATAATTATTTTTTTAACGCATAATTTGGAAGTTCGGGGGAAGGTCGTACTATTCTAACATGCAAAAAGGCCATTCGTTAAAAGCGAATGGCCTTAATAAATTTACCAGAATTAAAATTACCAGCCTTTCTTAGCTACGCCATCTTTAACGGCTTCCAATGCTCTTGCTTCACCAAGCATAGTGGTCATTTTATTACCCTTGCCGTCATTGCCTTGTGCCATATATCCGCCACGGGCTGTTTTGGTTATTACTGCATCCTGCATGGGAACGTCCTTTTCTTTCGTTTTCATGCAATAAGCTGTTAACATTTTTGACATTTTGTAGAATTTATGGTTAGTAAATATGATTGAAGTATCAAACTTCAGAGTACAAGCTACTAAAAATATTGGTTTTAGCAAAAAATACAGCGGAAAGTCTATGTCGGCTCAAAACCTGGAAATCCTTTTGAGGCGAAGTTTTTGGGTAAAAGAAGAAATATCGGCCAACTGACTAAGCTCACTATTATCCTTCTTGTTGCTAAAAAAACAGCCCGACCTGGAGGCCGGGCTGTTTGTATCATTATTTGAAAGCCATAATACATCTGTAAAAGCTAGACATCTATTTTAGCATATTTAGCATGTGTTTCAATGAACTCCCTTCTTGGCGGCACCTCATCTCCCATCAACATACTAAATACAAGATCAGCTTCCGCAGCACTTGAAATGGTTACCTGCTTTAAGGTCCTTGTGGCAGGATTCATGGTGGTTTCCCATAATTGATCAGCATTCATTTCACCTAATCCTTTATATCGTTGTGTAGTTACGCTATCATCTTTTCCCTGTCCAAATTTTGCGATCAACCCCTTTCGTTCCTCGTCAGTCCACGCATAATCTGAATCCTTTCCTTTTTTAACAAGATACAAAGGCGGTTGGGCAATGTAAACATACCCCTGCTCTACCAGTTCTTTCATATACCTGAAAATAAAAGTCAAAATCAACGTAGCAATGTGACTTCCATCCACATCCGCATCAGTCATGATGATTAATTTGTGATAACGAAGCTTGGAGAGGTCCAATGCTTTAGGATCTTCGGGTGTACCTATCTTAACGCCTAAAGCGGTAAACATGTTCCTTATTTCCTCATTGTCGTATATTTTGTGCTCCATCGCTTTTTCTACGTTCAATATCTTACCTCTCAACGGTAGAATAGCCTGGTAGCTTCTGTCTCTGCCCTGTTTGGCAGTTCCACCTGCGGAATCTCCTTCCACCAGGTATAGCTCACAACGATTAGGATCCTTATCACTGCAATCAGCCAGTTTGCCGGGCAATCCACCACCCGTTAACACGCTTTTACGTTGCACCATCTCACGGGCCCTTTTAGCCGCTGCCCTTGCCTGTGCGGCAAGTATTACTTTTTGTATGATGGTTTTGGCATCTTTCGGATTTTCCTCCAGGTAGGCGTTCAATACACGGCTTAAAGTGCTATCCACCACTCCCATTACCTCGTTATTTCCCAGCTTGGTTTTAGTTTGTCCTTCAAACTGCGGCTCTGGCACTTTTACAGAAATAATCGCACTCAGTCCTTCCCTAAAATCATCTCCTTCAATTTCAACCTTTGCCTTCTCAAACATTCCTTCTCTTTCACCATAGCTTTTAAATACTCTGGTAATGGAACGACGAAAGCCAGCTACGTGGGTGCCGCCTTCAATGGTATTGATATTGTTTACATAACTAAATAAATGCTCCTGGTAGCCGGTATTGTAGATCATCGCTACCTCAACAGTTACATTGCTGTTGGCATCGTAACCATCGCAATAAATAACCGTAGGCAACAAGGAATTTCTATTGGCATTTTTATCCAACATTTCAACGAACTCAACAATTCCTCCTTCGCTGTAAAATGTTTTGGTATATGCTTTACCATCTTCCCCAACTTCCCTAAGGTCATTGATAATGATGGTAATTTTTCTATTCAAAAAGGAGAGCTCTCTTAAACGACCTTCCAATATTTCTCTGTTGTAAATACCAGAGGTAAAAATGGACAGATCCGGCCAAAATTGTACTGTTGTGCCATGTGTATCGGAAACACCGGTTTCTCTTACAGGATACTTAGGAACGCCCTTGGCATATTCCTGCTCAAAAGACTTACCATCTCTGTTGACAGTTACATGCAGTTTGCTACTAAGCGCATTTACGCAACTTACACCCACACCATGCAATCCACCTGAAACTTTATAGGAATCCTTATCAAATTTTCCGCCGGCATGAAGTACCGTCATTACCACTTCCAATGCACTGCGATTTTCTTTGGTGTGTAATCCGGTGGGGATGCCACGACCATCATCAGAAACGGTGATGGAATTATCTTCATTAATGATAACCATGATGTTGTTACAGTGACCAGCAAGAGCCTCATCAATGGAATTATCCACTACTTCGTAAACCAGATGATGCAATCCCTTAACACCGATATCACCAATATACATGGCAGGGCGCTTACGAACAGCTTCTAAACCTTCTAAAACCTGGATACTATCGGCACCATAGCCGTGAACCTCGGGAACTACTACTTCTTCAATTTCTGTACTCATATTTTTGGGCTAATTCTCTTTAAAATTAACAAAATCTATATTCCTGCAAATATAAGGAAAATCAAGGGTTTAAGGCAATTTAAACCGGTGCCCTGAGGATTAGTTCCCCCAAAGATTTCCACAAAAACCGGGAATGATTTGAAAAATATTGGATTCCATTAAGAAGGCCAATATTCAACGCTTATATTTAATTAACTTATGATCGAAAGCTTATAAAAAACAATAATTCTTTACCTGTTTTTCTTCCACGAAAATCGCTTTTTAAAAATTACTCAATCTCTTTTGAGGTTGCTTGAATTTTAAATGCTCCTTTTTACGGTAGACTTTTATTCATGCTTTTGCTCTATATTTGCATCGAAGTTTATCAATGAATCAATCTAGTCATATACAAAATATTGCCCAACGGGAGCCTCTTCTATTTGATGAATTAGATGTTTTGCAGGATATTGACCGCTCAGTACCCGGTTCTGTACATTATTCAATTAAACGATATAAAAAGGAGCCTGAATGGAGTATGGAGGATACTGGTATGCTGGTATATCACTATGAAAAAAATAATGAGAACGCCAATTACCTGGAACTGAAATTTTGTGTAACTGGCAATGTATATTGTCGCCAAAAGCAAACTGAGTGCGATTTCTGTAAATTCAATGCGTCTAAAATCTGTTTGGAAAAAGTAGAGAGCGTTGATATATTGAGTTTTAGTTTTAAGCCGTCTTATCTTACCCAATTTGTGAAAGGAAAAAAACAATTGAATATTTCTGATGAGGTATTGTCTTTCACGCATACTTCTTCTTTTTCAAAAACTTTACCTCTTTGTGGGAAAACAAGAAAGACCATTGAAGCCCTGTTAAACCACACCTACACTGATACGCTGGAAAATATTTTCATCAATGCTCAAACGCAGATCCTATTGTTGTATAGTATGGATTGTATGCTGGGCGAAAAAGAAGAAGTGTTTACCTGTAAATTTCTGGCCAATGCAGATGATCGGGAAAAAATCACCAAAGCAAGAGAAGTATTATTGCAACATATTGGTGAACCCCTTACCATTAAAGAACTGAGTCGCAAAGTGGCCATTAATGAATGCTATCTTAAAAAAGGCTTTAAAGAATTATTCGGCACCACCATTTTCGACTTTTACCAAAGCCAGCGGATGGAACATGCTAAATATCTTTTATACGAAAAAGGATTGAGCGTTACGGAGGTCTCTCTGCTGCTGGGCTATTCTTCTATCTCCCATTTTAGTACTGCTTTTAAAAAGCATACCGGCATTAAGCCATGCGAACTTCTGTTGAGGTAATCTGCCTTTACGTTTCTTTTTGAGAAAACTCAGTTTCCGAACATATAGCCGCACATAGGGAAGGAGAAGTTTTTTTGCACTTAGAAGAATATTGAAAAAACTTTTAAATGTTCAATTTCATCATACCCGAAACTTAAATAAATGGGTACATTCCTAAGTTTCGGATAATTGCCTATCATCCAAATAAAAAACACTTTCTTACGATTAGGTACTGTTGTGCTACTTTTCCTTCAAACTTTTATAAGCTGTTGTGGCCGTCAATTAAGAGGAAATAAAAACGTTATCTGTTGACATGGATTAATAAAAAAAGCCTACTGGAAATCCAGTAGGCTTTTTTGTTTTGCTTGAATAAAGTTTCGCTTTCCCAATTGAATTGGTCATAGTTCAAGACATGGAAGTGTTTTAAATTGGATATTGAATGGATTTTTAATGTTTGATTATATCGGTAGGAATGGATTTTGAAAAATAATATTATGTGAGATTGTGATTCAGGAAAATTTTAAAAGTGACGGGAGTAGGAATACCCCCGTCTTTACCCTAATAAAACCCTAAACCAGCAAAGATTTCAATCAAAATTGATTTCAACCTTGCAAACTCTTATTTCGAATGAATTTGAATATTATTGAGTTTCTTCATTTAATAGCAGTTTTTAGTCAAACTATCATAGACACTAAAAGAAATCGATTCAATTTGGTGAAATACAAATCCAAACCGGATACCTCCAACTTCTTTAAGCCACAATTCCGTTTTTGCCAATACTATGCCAAAGCAGCAAAATGTGGAAAACTATCAAGAACAAACTGTCTTCATTTTATCAATCATGTTCAGTGCAATTGAACGCATAGGTTAAAAAGGGAATAAGGTTTACCCGGTTTTTAAAGAGTGTTACGCATTGTAACAGTCTGTAAATAAGGTTGACAAGTCTGTGCAACGATTTGAATTATGCCCGGCATGATTTCGTTCTTCAACAAACAAGCCGATTTTACTACCTTTGCCAACATTTTATATTACAGACAGTTAGATTATATGAGCGCTAAATACAATGAATATCAGCAACTGAATTTACCGGGCATCGGTAATGAAATTTTAGAAAAATGGGGGAAGTTGAGTGCTTTTGAAAAAAGTGTAACCCTTAGGGAAGGACATCCGCCTTTTGTGTTTTATGAAGGTCCACCAAGTGCCAATGGTATGCCTGGTATTCATCATGTAATTTCAAGGACTTTAAAAGATTTAGTTTGCCGGTATAAAACCATGCAGGGATTTCAGGTAAACCGAAAAGGTGGCTGGGATACCCACGGTTTACCAGTTGAATTGGGCGTAGAAAAACTACTAGGTATCACCAAGGAAGATATTGGCAAAAAAATATCAGTTGAAGAATATAATGCCACTTGTAGGAAAGAGGTATTGAAATTTAAAGACAAATGGGATGACATTACCAATAAAATGGGCTATTGGGTTGATCTGGAAAATCCATATGTCACCTTTGAAAACAACTATGTAGAAACGCTTTGGTGGGTATTAAGTGAATTGTATAAAAAGGGCTATCTATATGAAAGTGTAAGCATTCAACCTTATTCGCCGGCCGCAGGCACGGGATTGAGTTCGCATGAACTGAACCAGCCAGGTACCTATAAAGATGTAAAGGATACAAGTGTAATTGCAATGTTTCGCATACCAAACCCATCCGAAGCAGGAGCCGTAGAACATCGTGCCATTTCCAAAATCTTTGCCGCTATATCAGCAGACACTGTTTCAATCCCCCCTTCGGGGGGAGGGGGAGCTTTCTTTATGGCCTGGACCACAACTCCATGGACTTTACCTTCCAACCTTGGCTTAACTGTTGGTCCCAACATTGATTATGTATTGGTAAAAACGTTCAATCCTTATACCCATTTGCCCATCAATGTTATTCTTGCAAAGGCATTATTGGGCAAATACTTTAAGCCGGAAGCAGAAAACGGAGACTTCGAAGCGTACAAAGAAGGAGATAAAGTGTTGCCTTGGAAAATACTGATTGAATTAAAAGGAAAGGAGTTAGATGGAATTGATTACGAACAACTACTTCCCTCGGAAGCAAATACGATTGTGGCAATAAAAGAAACAACACCGGACGCCACACCGTTCAAAATTATTTTGGGCGATTTTGTTACCACGGAAGATGGAACAGGTATTGTACATACTGCCCCCGCATTTGGTGCAGATGATTACAAGGTAGGTAAAAAAAATAACCTCGGCATTTTAACGATGGTTGACAAGCAAGGCAAATTTGTAGATGGATCAGGCGAATTCAGTGGCCGGTTTGTAAAAAATTACAAAGACGAAAAAGATTATGTGGATGTGAACATCGACATCAGCGTAAAGCTAAAAAAGGAAAACCGTGCCTTTAAAGTTGAGAAATACGAACATAGTTACCCTCATTGCTGGAGAACAGATAAGCCAATAATCTATTATCCACTGGATGCATGGTTCATAAAAACCACTGCCGTAAAAGACCGAATGATCGAACTAAATAAAACCATCAATTGGAAACCGGCAGCAACCGGAACAGGCCGCTTTGGTAATTGGCTGGAAAATATGGTGGATTGGAATCTCAGCCGTAGCCGTTACTGGGGCACTCCGCTTCCTATCTGGCGCACGGAGGATGGTACCGAAGAAAAATGCATTGGTTCTATTGCAGCGTTGAACCTTGAAATAAAAAAGGCAGGCGAAGTATTGGGCGGCGATACCAACCAACATTATCTGCATGGCGGTATTCTGGATTTACATAAACCTTATGTAGACGATATCATATTGGTGAGTTCCAAAGGATTGCCGATGAAAAGGGTGGCCGATCTGGTAGATGTTTGGTTTGACAGCGGTGCTATGCCTTACGCTCAATGGGGTTTACCCGACACTTCCTCCAATGAATTTGGTCCACTTAGCACTGAAAACTTTTGGCAATACCATGCAGCATCTGCAACATCGCCTATCAGCGGCAAAGGAGCCAACGGTGCATTCCCCGCAGATTTTATTGCAGAAGGCGTAGACCAGACAAGAGGGTGGTTTTATACTTTACATGCGCTGGGCGTTCTGCTATTTGACAGCGTAGCCTATAAAACAGTGGTTAGCAATGGCCTTGTGTTGGACAAGAATGGCAATAAAATGAGTAAGCGCACCGGCAATGTGATTGATCCTTTCGAAACCATCAACACATTTGGCCCCGATGCTACCCGGTGGTACCTGATTACCAACGCTTCACCATGGGACAGTTTAAAATTTGATACAGAAGGCATTAAAGAAGTACAAAGGAAATTCTTTGGTACACTCTATAATACCTATCAGTTTTTTGCGCTATACTCCAATGTAGATGGATTTAGTTTTAAGGAGATTTACATTCCGGTAAAAGAAAGGCCGGAAATTGACCAATGGATTTTGTCATCGCTCAATAGTTTAATTAAGTCCGTTCAGCAGAGTTTGGACGAATATGAACCTACGCAGGCTGGCCGGGCAATTGAAGATTTTGTAGATGCACACCTGAGTAACTGGTATGTAAGACTCTGCCGCCGCCGGTTTTGGAAGGGTGAATATGAGCAAGATAAAATATCAGCTTACCAAACTTTATATGAGTGCCTTGAAACACTAACGAGGTTAATGGCCCCGATTGCCCCCTTCTTTGCAGATTGGCTATTTCTGAATTTAAACAGCGTAACCAGCCGTTTTACAGTAGAATCGGTTCATCATACCGATTTCCCTACCGCAACAGAAGCAGTCGTTGATACTGACCTTGAAAAAAGAATGCAACTGGCCCAGGATGCATCATCACTGATTTTATCATTGCGCAAAAAAGTGAATATCAAAGTTCGTCAGCCATTGCAGAAAGTGTTTATTCCGGCAATGGATGCTGAAATGGCTGCCAGGATAAACAAAGTAGCGGATATTATTAAGGCCGAAACCAATATAAAAGAAGTGGACATCTTAGGTGCAGAAAATGATTTTATTCAGAAGAAGGCAAAAGCAAATTTTAAAACACTTGGCAAGAAACTGGGACCTAAAATGAAATGGGCCGCAGATGAAATAAGTAAATTTAGCAATACAACAATAGACATGGTGTTGGAGGGCGAATACTTACTTAATCCTGATCATTTACTAAAAAAAGAAGCACCTATCTTTATTAATAGTGACGATTTGGAGGTTTCTACTGACGAAATTGCCGGATATGAAGTTGCCAACAAAGGTGCATTAACCGTTGCATTGGACATAACAATCAATGAATCGCTGAAAAAAGAGGGAGACGCAAGGGAATTTGTTAATAAAATACAGAATATTCGCAAAGACAGTGGTTTTGAGTTAACGGACCGGATAATTGTGTCCGTATTGGAAAATGAGGGTATGCAAGATTCATTAATTCAATTTAAAGATTATATTTGCGCCGAAATTCTGGCAGATTCGCTTGCTTTTTACCCTGCTTTGGAAGAGGGATCCGAAATTGAGGTGAATAATGCCATCTTAAAAGTGAACGTACTTAAAAAAGCAGATTAGTATGGCAACAAAAAAGCAGATTTCTTCAAAACCAGGAAAAACAACAATTAAACCTGTTGTAAAAAATGAACCGAAAGGCGTTAAAACTGTTCTTAAAAAAGCGGTTGTGGCGACTAAGGTAGTAGCGGCAAAAAAAGCTGCCCCTAAAAATGTAACAATTAAACCTGTCCCGAAAATTACAATCAAGCCTGTTGCAAAAAATGTAGTTGCTAAAGCCGCTCCGAAGAAAGCAGTTAAACCAGTTCCCAAAAAAGTAGCCTCCAAACCCATAATAAGCAAAGTAGCCAAACCGGCTGCTAACCCTGTTAAGTCATTGGCTAAAGTAGCACCTAAGAAAGCTATTGAAGTTGAAAAAGTTGCAACACCAGCTCTTAAACCTGCTAAACCAGTGGCCAAAGTAGCACCGAAAACAGCTATTGTTGTCGAAAAGGAAGCAACACCAGTTGAAAAAAAGGCAACCAAAACAATTGAAGTTAAAAACGTATCAATTAAAGCTGTTAACCCAGCTAAAAAAATTATGGCAAAAAAAGACGAAGTTAAAAGTCCGGCGGCTATAGCCCCCACTAAAAAAGCAGTTGCGGCAGTACCGGCTGCAGAAGTAAAGGCAAAAGACATCAAAGTGCCTGCACCAAAACCTGTTGTGATTCCAAAGATTTCCACTAAAACTGTGCGTAAATATCAACCGGAATTTACAAAATCCGTATTGGATAAGGCTCAAAGAGACCCGGGCGCTCCTTCCCAACGTTACAGCGATTCTGAGCTGCAGGAATTTAGAGAGTTGATTCAACGCAAATTAGAAGCCGCTAAAAAAGAATTATCCTACCTGCACGGTTTAATTACCCGTAAAGATGAAATGGGTGGCGATGAAGGCGATAACCGCTACATGACCATGGAAGACGGAAGTCTTAGTATGGAAAGAGAGCAATTAAGTCAAATGGCCAGTCGCCAGATCACTTTTATTGATCACCTCGAAAAAGCGGTTATGCGCATTGAAAATAAAACTTACGGAATTTGCCGGGTAACTGGTAAACTGATCGATAAGGCTCGATTGCGTGCAGTACCTCATGCTACTTTAAGCATAGAAGCAAAGATGTCTGGTAAATAATACAAGCTTGAATTAAATAATTGAAAAAGAGAATGAACCTTTCATTCTCTTTTTTTATTGGAAAAGCCCATTATTTATTCCATATCCAATTTTCAACAACTTCTCCTAAAAACCTACATTTGCGTTTACTCAATTATCTATGCAACTTATTCCCATAAAAGACAGCGCTACTGCCAAAAAATTCCTACAAGTGCCGGTAGCATTATATAAAAATGATCCAAATTGGATTCGTCCGCTTGACAAGGATATCAACGAAGTATTTGATGAAAAAATAAATAAAGCCTTTCGTTTTGGTGAAGTAGAGCGCTGGTTGCTAATTAATGATGAAGGAAAATTGATCGGCAGAATTGCTGCTTTTATCAACAAAAAATATAAAAATAAAGGAGACGATGTGCCGGTAGGTGGTATCGGTTTTTTTGAATGTATCAACAAACAGCAGGCGGCCGACCTTTTACTGGACAATGCCAAACACTGGCTGATTCAAAAAGGTATGGAGGCAATGGACGGTCCGATAAACTTTGGTGAAAGAGACAAATGGTGGGGCCTGGTTACAAAAGGGTTTGAGGAGCCCTTATATGGTATGAACTATAATCCGCCCTATTATGCTGAATTGTTTGAAAACTATGGTTTTAAACCCTTTTTTCACCAGGTATGTTTTGGCTTGCATCCAAAAGCACCGCTTGAAAAAAAGATTCATGACAGGCATGCTGTATATGATCGTAACCCTGAGTTTTCATCAAAACACATCAAAAAAGACCAACTGGATCAATTTGCTTACGACTTTGCCACTGTATATAATAAGGCATGGGCAGGCCACGGCGGTTTAAAACAAATGGCCAAAGAGCAGGTACTCATTCTGTTTAAAAAGATGAAACCGGTAATGGATGATAAGCTGATATGGTTTGCCTACCATAACAATGAGCCCATTGCCATGTTTGTAAACATCCCCGATTTAAACCAATGGTTCAAATACCTGGATGGCAAATTCGATCTGTGGCACAAACTCAAATTTCTTTGGATCAAAAAATTTAAGCCCAACAAAAAATTCAGCGGAATTGTTTTTGGCGTAGTTCCGGAATGGCAGGGCAAAGGTGTGGATGCCTATATCATAGGCGAATCGGCTAAAGTGATACAGCAACCTGAAGTTACCTACACCCAATATGAAATGCAATGGATTGGAGATTTTAATCCAAAAATGATCAATGTAGCCGAAAGCCTCGGAGAGACTTTCCGAAGCAGGAACCTCACTACCTACCGCTATTTATTCGACAGAACAAAGGAATTTAAAAGACATCCAATGCTGGCGTAATAGCGAACCATTACTTTAGGTATCAGAAATAACTCAAAGAGCAAGGATCAGTTGTTTAATAAAAATAGTTGGTTCGACTTAGGTAAACAGGCACTTCTTTTTAGCCAACGATTTTGGATAAAAGCGTCAGTTGTTTGTTAACTTGCAGCTATCAATTCAAATCAAAAAGCGTTCGCCCGATGGCGATTTTATATGGATAAATTCATTGTTTCAGCACGTAAATACCGTCCGCAGATTTTTTCAACCGTAGTTGGACAATCTCATATTACCACCACTTTAAAGAACGCCATCAAAAACAACCAATTGGCGCATGCTTTTTTATTTTGTGGACCAAGAGGTGTGGGTAAGACTACCTGCGCCAGAATTTTAGCCAAAACCATCAACTGCGAAAACCAGACAAAAGATGGAGAAGCATGCAATACTTGTAATAGTTGTGTTTCGTTCGATGCCGGCACTTCCCTCAATATTCATGAATTGGATGCTGCCAGCAACAACTCGGTAGATGACATACGGAACTTGGTGGAGCAAGTTCGCTTTGCACCACAGGCGGGTAAATACAAAGTGTACATTGTGGATGAGGTTCACATGTTAAGTTCTTCGGCCTTTAATGCCTTTTTAAAAACGTTGGAAGAACCTCCTCCCTACGCCATCTTTATTTTAGCTACCACCGAAAAGCATAAAATACTGCCCACCATTTTAAGTAGATGCCAGATATTCGATTTTAAAAGGATAACCAATAATGATACAGTAGAACATCTACAGGAAATATGTGACAAAGAATCCATCACAGCCGAAAAAACCGCCCTTCACGTAATTGCCCAGAAAAGCGAAGGTTGCATGCGGGATTCGCTTAGTATTTTAGATAAAATTGTAAGTTTTACCAACGGAGAAGTAACCTATAAAAACACCCTGGAACATCTGAACATTTTAGATGAGGATTATTATTTTAAGCTGTTGCATTTTGTACAACAACAAGACCTGAGTAGTGCTTTATTGATGTTTGATGAAATTAACAGGAAAGGATTTGAAGGCGACCTGGTATTAAATGGCTTTGCAGAATTTTTACGCAATCTGCTGGTAAGCCGGGATGCCAAAGTAGCCATGCTGCTGGAAGTAGCGGAAGATTTCAAACAGAAATATTTACAAACTGCACAAAAGATAGCACCTGCTTTTACAGTAAGTGCCCTCAATATTTTAAATGAAGCGGAGATCAATTATAAGCAGGCCCGCAACAAGCGATTGCATGTTGAGTTAACCATCATCAAGCTAAGTTATTTGCAACAAGCTTTGGAACTGGTAAACAACGATGGGGTTGTAAGTAAAAAAAAACTAATTGATGGTGCAAAAACAGTCGCATTCAGGGCACTACCGATCATAAAAGTGGCCGGATCACATCCGGTAGAAGTTACAAATGCTGCACCAAACACCGGTGCAAGACTCATCATCGAAGAGCCTGCACCGCAGATAAAAAAGCAGGTAAGCAATCAACCGTTGCCAACTTTACCAGTAAAAGATTTAGTTGAATCAAAACAGTCTTCCCATGTTCAGGAACCAAGAGTATCCTTTGGTTCGCTTTCAAGTATCCGTAATCAAATAACAAAGAAAAACAGTGAAGGTGGCGCAGATAAAAAACCATTAAATGAGGAGGAATTACATGCAGCCTGGGGCTTGTTTGTAGAGAAGCTAAGAGAAAAAAGCAATTTCTCCGCAGTAACAAATTTTAGGGCTGCGGAACTAAAAATAATTGATGAAAATACCATAGAGATCATCACCAAGGGTGATATTCACAAGGCTTTTGTAGAAGTTGAAAGAACCGATCTGATTACCCATTTACAGGAATATTTCAATAACCGTACACTGATTTATCAATTATCAATCAATGCAAATGATGAAGAAGAAAAGGCTGTAACCGAAAAGCCCTTAACCAGAAAGGAACAATACTTTAAAATAATTGAAGAATATCCGCTGGTAAAGGAACTAAAGGAAAAATTAAGGTTGGAACTGGAATAAGTGTTTTTGGCCGGTAAAGAATAAGCGTTTTAGCTGCTATCCCAACGCAATGATGCCCTTAACCATATCTGTCTTCTGGCTACCGCTTTTTTTGCGGTAACCAGAAAGACATCATGAATATTGTTACAAAAGAATTGAGGTGCCACCAAAATAAGATGGTAAAAGAGTTGTATGAAATGCTTTACCAAAACCACAGCGAGTATATTTTTGATTCTTCCAAATTTGAAAATGCTTTTGATATGCAGGCCACTTTCTATGAAGAAGGGGTGAAGCAAACCGTACAATCCTATCAAAGTTGATATTTCTCCTTATCGAATATGTACATTCTCAATTTAATAACCCCATATATTAAATGAGGGCTAATAATAGGGTAGATATTTGCCATTTTTGCATTAATTTCGGCTTCCATTTCAAAACAATAGAAATTATTAATTATGGCAGAAGTGATTAGAATGCCCCTTTTGAGCGATACTATGACCGAAGGAAAGATAGTAGCCTGGAATAAAAAAGTTGGAGATACTGTTAAAAGTGATGATACATTGGCCGATGTGGAAACCGATAAAGCGACCATGGAAGTAACGGGTTATGTTGATGGGGTTCTTTTGTATATAGGAGTTCCGGCCGGTGAGGCTGCCAAAATAAACCAAATTATAGCAATTGTTGGTAAGGCAGGCGAGGATTATAAAGCATTATTGGAATCTGACGCACCTGCTGCTGAAAGTAAAACCGATACTGCCACAGCCACTGCTGCTGCACCTGCGGCAGTTGCGCCAACTATAGCAACAACTGCAAAGGTTGATCCGATAGCTATCGGATTACCGGCTGGTGCCAAAGAAATCAGGATGCCTTTGTTGAGTGATACTATGACCGAAGGGAAAATTGTAAGCTGGAATAAAAAGGTTGGAGATCTTGTGAAAAGTGATGATGTATTAGCTGATGTGGAAACAGATAAAGCAACCATGGAAGTGGTAGGTTATGAGGAAGGAACATTGTTGTACATTGGCGTAGAGGCAGGAAATGCTGCAAAAATAAATGAAATCATTGCGATAGTAGGAAAACCTGGTACCGATGTAAGTGCTTATGTTGCTGCAGAAAAAGCAGGAGCAAATGCAGCTCCGGTTGCGGGAGTTGAACCTGTTGCAAATGAAATAGAGGCTGTTGCTCCGGCAGAAATTGTACCCGAAGCAGAAGTTGCATCAACATCCGATGGCCGGGTGAAAGCATCTCCACTGGCCAAAAAATTAGCTGCTGACAAAGGAATTGATTTAAATAAAGTAAGTGGCTCGGGCGATAATGGCCGCATCACTAAAAAAGATATTGATAGTTATGTGCCTGCTGCGGCTCCTGCTGCGAAGGCTGCAGAACCAACTGCTCCTGCCGCTGCTCCGGCTGCGAAACCCGCTGCAACTGTAACTGCGTTTGTAGCCAATGGACAAGAAGGATACACTGATACACCGTTGACGCAGATGCGTAAAGTGATTGCCCGACGCCTGGGTGAAAGCAAGTTTAGTGCGCCGCATTTTTACCTTACCATGGAAATAAACATGGACAATGCAATGACCTCACGGGTAGCGATGAATGAAGTAAGTCCGGTTAAAATTTCCTTTAATGATATGGTGATAAAAGCAAGTGCCATGGCGCTGCGGTTACATCCGGATGTTAACAGTAGCTGGATGGGAGATTTTATCCGTCACAATCAACACATCCACATTGGTTCGGCACTGGCTTTACCGGAAGGACTAATCGTACCGGTAATTCGTTTTGCTGATCAAAAATCATTGTCGCAAATTGCG
>JBBQKO010000013.1:0-34678 GCA_038327005.1 Chitinophagales bacterium
TTGTAATCGGCAAAATTACTTTTGCATTGTCAATAGTGTCCTGTTTTTTGTATTGTTCAGCTAGATAGTTCCTAAAACGCATCAAATCGATTTGGTTTCTTGCTTTCTGAATCTCTATCATTACCTTTTTTAATTCACCTGTTTTGGTCTTGATTGTTGCGACGAAGTTGAGACGAAGAACGGCAAGTCCTGCAAGTCCGTCTGTGTAGGTAAACTCCTGTGGTTTTACTTCAACGGCTTCGATCGTCTGTTCCAAAAGGGTTCCAATAAAGAATTTTGCCACCCTTTCGTTCTCCATCAGTTTTTTTAAAACCACGTCGAACATAGGATTTGCAATAACCATCTTTCTGTAAATTATTTGAGTAAAGCAACGAATTAACATTTTCAGTTCTAATGTTGAAGCCTGTCCATTTGGGTTTATAAGTATTACCCACAATGTTTAAAAATTGAAGCAGCCAATAAATTCATTGTTGGTCAAATACAGGAGCTGAACCTGACCCGATATTTATCGGGTGAAAAGCTAAACTAAAAGATAACAGCAAATAACCAAATTGAAGGCACCATTCATTTAACAAAGCAACGACTCAATATAAATCGTTTTAGCCGTTAAGTTTTGTTTTTACGGCCTTGCAATTCTTTGCGATGCCATTTTTTGAGTACCCATTTATCACAGGATGTCAACGCCCGCCATAAATACGGTAGAAGTTAAAAAAGAAATACTTACTTTCCTTCCTGTATTTTTACACTCTAAAAAGATTTGCATGAAGTGGATAAAAGTTAAATGCTGCATAATGAGCTTAATAATGTTTAGCCAGGGTTTTGCACAAGCGCCAGCCTCGCCCGATAAAATATATGGACAGTTATTTCAGGATGTGCAGTTACAAAAAATATTCCCGGACGGAAAAACATTTGTGGATTGTACCCCCAAAAGGCCCGTGAAAGATATCATGTACGATTATGGTATGATGAAAGGACCGGGTATGGATCTTAAAAAATTTGTTGGTGATAATTTTGATTTGCCTGCTGCGCCACCGCAACTCAATTATATCCAACAGGAGAAAGATCTTTCGATGCACATTAAAAATCTTTGGAGTGCTTTAAAAAGAAATGCAGATTTTTCTTCTTCATTGAATGAATTAAAAAAGCCATCAGGTAGTTCTCTGTTACCGTTGCCCAATAGTTACATTGTTCCCGGAGGAAGGTTTAGAGAAATTTATTACTGGGATAGTTATTTCACCATGTTGGGTTTAAAAGAAAGCGGCGAGATTGAAATGATTGAAAATATGGTGAAGAATTTCGCCTACCTCATTGATACGTATGGACATATTCCCAACGGTAATCGCAGCTACTATTTAAGCCGGAGCCAGCCGCCATTTTTTAGCATGATGGTAGAATTATTAGCAGGCATTAAAGGTGCTGGAGTTTATAAAACCTATCTGCCCGCCATGGAAAAAGAATACGCATACTGGATGGATGGCGCTGATAAAATAAAGGCTGGTACCAGCTTTAAACACTTGGTTAAACTGGATGACGGCACTCTGTTAAACCGTTATTGCGATGCCGGATCTACACCCAGACCCGAAAGCTACAAAGAAGATTATGAAGTAGCCGAAAAGGTAGCCAACGAACTGGCTATGCGCATAAAGGTAAGCTCACCGGAGGCCTTGAAAAAAATACTGGATGAAACCAAAGCTCAAGTAAACCTAAACCTACGCTCGGGTGCAGAAAGCGGTTGGGATTTTAGTACCCGCTGGTTTGCAGATGAAAAGAACATCGAAACTATTCAAACCACCGACTTCATTCCGGTTGATCTCAACTGCTTGTTGTATATGATGGAGCTGAACATTTCAAAAGCAAAAACATCCATGGGTTTTAAAAATTCGGCTGCCGTATATGTGCAAAAGGCCAATAAAAGAAAGGCCGCCATTTTAAAATATTGCTGGAATAATCAAACCATGTTTTTTTATGATTACAACGCAGTAACCAAAAGCCAGCAAACAAATATTACCGCAGCAGGATTGTTTCCCTTGTTCGTAAAAATTGCTACACCTGCGCAGGCGACTGGTGCAGAAGGGACTGCTAAAATTCACCTTTTAAAAGCTGGAGGTCTTGTTACCACCACTCAACATTCCGGCCAGCAGTGGGACGCTCCAAATGGCTGGGCGCCTTTGCAATGGGTTGCAGTAAAGGGTTTTAAAAATTATAACAAAGATGCCACAGCAAAATTGATTGCTCATCGTTGGTTAATGCTCAATGAAAAAGTGTACGCAGCCACCGGTAAAATGATGGAGAAATACAATGTAGAAGATCTTAGCAAAGAAGCAGGCGGCGGAGAGTATCAATCACAGGATGGATTTGGCTGGACGAATGGCGTGTACCTGGCATTGAAAAAAATGCTTGGAATGAAGTAACTCAGTAAAATAACAAAAGCAATACAATCATCAAGTCGCTGCATTTTGCATTTCTCTCCTTTAGGGGTCGGGGGCTTGCATTTTTTTCTTATCCACCACAAACCTTTGCAGAAATTGGTGTAAGTTGTTTTAATTACATTTGGTAACATTTCTTATAAACGATTGCTATGAGTACACCTAAACCAACCATGAGTTTTTGGCAGATTATCAACATGAACGTTGGCTTCTTTGGGATACAATATAGTTTTGGTTTACAACAAAGTGCCGTCAATCCTATTTATGATTTCCTGGGAGCAAAACCCGATGAAATCCCCTGGCTCAATCTTGCAGGACCGTTAACCGGCTTAATTATTCAACCGATCATTGGAGCACTCAGCGATAAAACCTGGCACCCAAGGTGGGGAAGAAGGACACCCTATTTTTTTATTGGTGCCATGATTTGCAGCGTCGCCTTATTTCTTTTTCCATTCAGCAGTGCTTTGTGGATGGCAGCCGGTTTACTTTGGATTTTGGATGCAGGAAACAATACTGCAATGGAACCTTATCGTGCTTTTATAGCTGATAAATTAAATGCGGAGCAACAGCCAACCGGCTTTCAGGCACAAAGTTTTTTTACCGGCTTCGGACAAACACTGGCCAACGTTTCTCTATTTATATTTCCAATGATATTTATCGGCAAAACAGGTAAGTTGCCCACCTGGGTTTTTGCTTCCTTCTTTTTAGGCGCTGTTTGTTCGATCGGTTCAGTTTTATGGAGCATTCGCAAAACCCCTGAAATACCTCCTACTGAAAATGAACTGGCTGAATTAGTAGAAAAAAGCAAAGGAATGCCACATCCCTTTATCCAGTTTTTTTTATCCATTCTCACTACCATCATTGCCTACATCGTAATTGCCATCTTAATCATTCCTTCCATTTTTATTAAAGGGCTTTTCAGAAAAGTATTGGCGTATGCGGAACATCATCCTACCTTAAAAATCCTGTTTGCACAGAATATTGAAATCATTGATGCCATATTGAATATGCCCAAAGTGATGTGGCAGTTGGCACTGGTTTATTTGTTTCAATGGTATGCACTGTTTTGTTACTGGCAAAACTCTTCTAAAAGTATTGCATTATCGGTTTGGAAGACAACGCCACAGCAGAATTCAAAACTTTACGAAGAAGCAGTTAGCTGGACAGGACTGGTAAATGGCTGGTATAATGTGGTAACTTTTTTATGCGCCTTCGGCCTGGTATGGTTTGCTAAAAAATATTCTCCCAAGTTGGTACATTTCGGTTGCCTGGTATTAGCCGGTATTGGCTTCCTGGCTTTTCCGCATATTGAAAACAAGTACTTGCTTTTTGCTGCTATCACTGGCTTTGGTATTGGTTGGGCAAGTATGATGGGCATTCCCTATTTAATGGTGGTAAGCAAAATACCCAAGGAAAGATATGGTGTGTATATGGGTGTCATCAACATGATGATCGTGATCCCGATGTTTATACAAACCACCACTTTTGGATTTATACTAAAGCATTTTTTAAACAGTGATCCACGGAACGCCATTTCATTTGCAGGTGTATTTTTATTAATTGCTGCAGCGCTCACATTGTTGATAAAAAATGCGAAGCCCGAAGGAGCGATAAGTTTGGCGGGTGGTGGCGGGCATTAGAGCCCTAAATTCCTGAAGGCGCTTTAGCGTAAAAAAGAACTTAGGCGCTTTTGAATTATGCAATGTTTAAGTCGATTTTTTGGAAATTAAATAATAAACATGAACAAAAAGATTGTCATCTGGTCAGTTGCTGTTGGGCTTGGCGGGTTGTTATTTGGTTTAGATGTAGCCGTCATCTCCGGTGCTGAAAAAGCCATTCAAAAACTTTGGAATCTTAGCGACTGGCAGCAAGGAACCGCAATTGCCATGGCTTTGTATGGAACCGCATTTGGCGCAGCCTTTGGCAATATTCCGGCCAATAAAATCGGGCGAAAAAAAACGCTGATCTGGATTGGGATTTTGTTCTTTGTTTCTTCTATAGGAGCAGCGCTGGCGCAAGATGTGTACACGTTTATGTTCTTTCGTTTTATTAGCGGCTTAAGCATTGGTGCATCTTCTATGGTAGCACCGGTTTATATTTCTGAAATTGCTCCGGCAAAATATCGTGGCCGTTTGGTGATCTCTTTTCAATTGAATGTGGTGAGTGGTATCCTCATTGCTTATTTATCAAATTACTTATTGCAGGGCGTTGGCGGCGATAACGACTGGCGTTGGATGCTGGGCGTAGTGGCCGTTCCATCCCTGCTGTTTTCCGCATTTATGCTCTCCGTTCCGGAAACACCACGGTGGTTGCTGCTGTTTAAAAATGACGAAAAACATGCAAGAGAAGTTTTGTCTATCACAGAAGATGATATAGACAAAACCATCAATGAAATGAAGGCAGGTGCTCATCAAAAAAAGGAATCTTTATTCAATAAGAGATTTTACAAGCCGTTGTTGCTGGCATTTTTATTGGCCACCTTCAACCAGCTATCCGGCATCAATGCTATCATTTATTTTGCACCAAGGGTTTTTGAAATGGCCGGTATCGGAAAAGATGCCGCCTTTTTAAGTACTGCCGGCATCGGCGTGGTAAACTTAGTTTTCACCATCATTGGCTGGTCGTTGATTGATAAGTTTGGAAGAAGAACATTGATGTTCATTGGCTCTTTCGGCTATATTATTTCGTTGGGGCTGATTTCATTTGCTTTCAACAGCGGCTCAGGCGAATTTATTACCTGGTATGTGTTTATGTTCATTGCTGCACATGCTATAGGGCAGGGTGCAGTAATCTGGGTTTTTATTGCCGAAATATTTCCCAACTCGGTGAGGGCTACCGGAACTTCTTTTGGTTGTCTTACGCATTGGGTTTGGGCAGCCGTGGTAGCACAAGTGTTTCCTTTTTTTGCAGGAAATCCTGATATAGGCGGTGCAAAAATATTTGGATTTTTCTGCGCTATGATGGTGTTGCAATTAATATTTGTTTGGCGAATGATGCCGGAAACAAAAGGTATCACTTTAGAAGACATGGATAAAACAACCGCATTACATATATGAGCAAGATACTCTGCATCGGCGAAGCACTGATTGATATGATCTGTGTTGATAAAGGAAAATCGCTTTCTGAAGGCAATAACTTTTTAAAGAAAACAGGTGGTGCTCCTACCAATGTGGCGGCAGCTATAGCAGCACTAGGTGGGCAGGTAGAATTGGCTGCAAAAGTAGGAACAGATCCTTTTGGTAATCAACTGGTAGCCGAGATGCAGCATTTTGGCGTATCTACAAAGTACATGTTGCAGGATAGTAATTACTTTACCACTTTTGCTTTTGTTTCTTTGATGGAAGATGGCGAAAGAGATTTTTATTTTAACCGTGGAGCCGACGGACAACTCACCAAAGAGGAAGTGGATGCCATTGATTTGGATGAGGTTTCGATTATTCACTTTGGATCGGCTACTGGTTTTTTACCGGGTCCTTTGCAGTTAGCCTACCAGCACTTGTTAGAAAAGGCATTGCAGCAAAATATTTTTATCAGCTTTGATCCTAACTACCGTTCCTTATTATTTAAAAACAATGATCAGACGTTTATCGATCAGTCGTGGAATTTTTTAAACTCCTGTCATTTTTTTAAACTAAGTGATGAAGAAGCAATGCTTGTAACAAGCACTATTACATTGAAGGATGCGACAAAAATATTATTGGAAAAAACCAGTGCAACTTTTGCAATCACGCTGGGGAAAGAAGGCACGCTGCTGGGGCTTAACAAAACCACCACAATTATTCCGAGTATTCCAGTAAAGCCTGTTGACACTACCGGTGCCGGCGACGCTTTTGTGGGTGCCGTTTTATACCAGCTTTGTGATAAAACATTGGCAGAAATAAAATCATTGTCTGCAGCGCAGTGGGCACATATTGTAACCAATGCCAATAAGGCGGGTGCCCGTACCTGCGAGTACATGGGCGCCATGGATGCGTTCAAGCAGTTGAGTAACCAGATATTTAATTAAAATTACCACCGTGTACAATCCTTACATACATCAACAGATCAATGCAATTCTTCAGAAAAAGAAAATTGACATTGGCGGCAATGATAACCTGTTTTTTACAAGGTTTGTAGCCAATGCCACGGCCATACATGCTTTGTATCGTGAGTTATATGGAGATCATCCGCAACAGGCGGAAATTTTTAGCCAACTGATAAATACCATTACCAAAGCTTATATCAACCGTCCGGCCTTGCTAAAGCAATGTGATTATGATAAGGAGATTAAAGGAAACTGGTTTTTGAGTAATGAGATCACGGGAATGAGTTTGTACGTGGATCGGTTTTGCGGAGGTCTTCAAAACCTGCAAAAAAAATTACCCTACTTTAATAAACTGGGCGTAAACTTTCTGCACCTGATGCCGGTGATGCAAAGCCCCGAGGGTGAAAGTGATGGGGGCTATGCGGTATCTGATTTCAGGAAAGTAGATGAAAGGTTTGGCAACTTAAATGATCTGAAAAAAGTGCAGGCGGCGATGAGTAAGAATGGCATGTACCTAATGATGGATATTGTATTGAACCACACCTCACATCACCACGCATGGGCTGTAAAAGCAAAGCAGGGCGATAAAAAATACCAGGATTATTTTTACATGTATGATGACCGTGCTATTCCGGATGAGTTTGATAGAACGATGCCGGATGTTTTTCCGGAAAGTTCACCTGGCAATTTTACCTGGAGTGCGGAATGCAACAAATGGGTGATGACCGTTTTTCACAATTACCAGTGGGATTTAAATTATACCAATCCGCTGGTGTTTATTGAAATGCTGGATACCATTTTCTTTTATGCCAACATGGGTATTGATATTTTGCGGATAGATGCACCAGCTTTTATCTGGAAACAGTTGGGTACTACCAGTCAGAATTTACCCAAAGCACATACCATATTAAGACTGATCAAACAGTGTGTACAGGTAGCCGCACCGGGCATGGCATTACTGGGTGAAGCCATTGTGGCCCCAAAAGAAATCATGAAATATTTTGGCACCGGATTGTACACTGCAAGGGAATGCGACTTTGCCTACAATGCCACCCAGATGGCATTGCAATGGGATGCACTGGCCACTGGCGATACCAGAGTAATGTTGGCTGCACAGCATGAAATTTTACAAAAACCTTATGGCCCATCCTGGATTACGTACACCCGTTGTCACGATGATATCGGATTGGGCTATGATGATTATATGATTCAGAATGTAGGTTTTAATCCTTATCAGCACCGGAAATTTCTAAAGGAATATTATGCCGGACTACATCCTGATTCGCCAGCAAGGGGTGCACTGTTTTCAGTAAATCCCAAAACGCAGGATGCCCGGATCAGCGGTTCATTGGCATCGCTTTGCGGACTGGAAAAAGCCATTGATGAAAGCGATGCTACAGCCATCCAAATTTCAATCGATAAAATTTTATTGATGCAGGCACAGAGCTTTTTTATTGGGGGCATTCCAATGCTTTTTTATGGCGATGAGGCAGGATATACAAATGACTATTCTTATCTGCAAGAGCCGGGCAAAAGTTATGATAACCGATGGATGCACCGGCCGGTGATTGATTGGGAAAAAAATGAGCACATAGAAAGGCAGGGAACCATTGAGCAGCAGATATTTAGTGGCACACAAAAACTAATCACTATCAGAAAAAATTTGGCTGTTACGGGAGACTATAAAAATATTACATGGCTTAGTCCTCATAATACTCATGTGGCCGGTTTTCTCCGCACACTGGATCAACAAAAACTGTATTGTCTTTTTAATTTTAGTGAGCAAACTGCTTTTTTAACCTGGGCCGCATTTAAGCAACATGGCCCTTCGCCGGATGAATTATACGATCATTGGAACGACCGGGTTTTTACTGTTGGGTATGATTATGAGTATTTAATAATGCCGCCTTACAGTTTTAATATTTTAGAAGTTAAATAAAAAGAGAGCAATCAATATAGTTTGAATTGTATCTTGTAAGCAAATGGAATGGGATGTAAGGGCCAGGTTTAGATATCCTGTAATTGTTAATTTTTTTATTCAAATGTTACGATCAGTTCACAACCATTACCGGCTGAGGAAATTACTTTCATTTCCCCGTTAAATAAGGATGCCCTTGTTTTTATATTTAGCAAACCAACGCCAGTCGTTTTTTGGGAAGTGTCAAATCCAACGCCATTGTCGTTTATATTCAATACAATTTTTCCATCGTCATTTGTAATGGAAAGGCTCACCTGTGTGGCTTTTGAGTATTTAAGAATATTATTAAACTGCTCCTGCACAATCCGGTAAATGGCGAGTTTTAATTTATCTGAGGTGCAATTTTCTTTAAACCTTTTAAAATCAAAGTCAACTTTTAACGCCCCGGTTTTTGTTACAAGTACAATGATATTTGCCAGCGCCTCCGCCAATTCGGAATCGTTGAGTGAAGGAGGAATTAATGAATGCGACAGTGATCTTATCTCGGCAATGGCTGAAGTGATCAAAATTTCTGTTTCATCCAAAAACGAGTTGGGGAGGGTGATGTCTCTTCGTGCAAGACCTAAATATAGCCTCGAACTGGCAAGTATCTGGTTTACATTATCATGCAGTTCTGCACCTATTTGTTGTCGTTCTTTCTCCTGTGCACTAATGACTGCTTCGGTAATTTCCTGTTGCTTCTTAACTTGTTCCTCTTTTAACTTCTCTTCCAGTAAAGTTTTTTCAGTCACATTATTGGCAAGGGCAAGTATCACCATCTTTCCTTTATATTCAATCCTGTGCGAAGTAATTTCCATATACATACATTCACCAGCCTTGTTGATGTGTTTCCAAACAGAGGTCATTTTAAAAAAAATATCTGCTTTTGCCTTATTGGCCAGTTCCTTTACGGCCTGCACATCTTCTGCGTTTCGCAGGTCCAATATCGACTTGTTTAAAAATTCTTCTCTTGTATAATTGTATTGTTCAACGGCCGGTTGATTTACTTCCAAAATATTAAAGTCATTCATATCCCAAATTAAAATACAAGCTGGATTGTTATTGAATAAATAACGGTAGCGCTCTTCTGAAGCTTTTAAAACAGCCTCTGCTTCCTTTCGTTCTGTAATGTTTTGTGTAGCCCCAATTATTCTGGATGCTTTTCCAGCCGCATTGCGGATGATGTAGCCCAAATCGATGATGTAGGCATAAGTGCCGTCCTCTTTTTGAACCCTGCATTCTACTTCAAAAATAAACTCGTTTGGATTTTCTAAAATTCCGTTTAATCTTTGCAATGTAGCCGCTGCATCATCCGGATGAATTTTTCCTATAAAAAAGGTTGTTGTGGGGCTGGTCTCTTTTAAAGAACTACCAAAAATTTTATTCCAGCTTTCTACATTTCTATAAACCTCACCGGATATTACATTCCAGTCCCATACCATATCATTGGTGGCCTTACTTACCAGGTTATATCGCTCAATACTTTCCTGTAGCGCCTCCATATTTTTTTTTCGTTCAATACTATATCGGATTGTTTTTGCCAACAATTTTTCATCAAAGTCACCTTTAATCAGATAATCCTGCGCCCCCAATGTAATTGCTTCCAAGGCAAGCGAAGTATCAGCAATTCCTGAAAGAATAACCACCGGAATTTTCCCGGCATGCTTAAATATAGTGTTGAAAGTGCTGATGCCAGTGCTATCAGGCAATGAAAGATCAAGCAGTATTATGTCGATGGGTTCATTTAAAAGTGTCAGGGCATTGTCTAACCGGATAGCCGGGTAGAGTTTATTTACATTAATATCAGCTACCCTCAATAATTCTGAAAGTAGAAACTGGTCACCTGTATTATCTTCTACCATCAAAATGTTGATTGCGGTATTGAGCAGCATGATTAATCTTTTTTAGGCAGATGTACAATCGATGTCCAATAGTAGGCAATTTTTTGAATTACTTCAAAAAATTTATCCAGATCAGCGGATTTGGATATATAGCTATTAGCGTGATTTTTATACGAGTCAGTTACGTCCTTTTCTGATGTGGAGGTAGAAAGCATTATGACCGGTATAGATTCTAAAAGTGGATTCGTTTTAATATAAATCAATACCTCACTGCCATCAATGCGGGGCAAATTAATATCCAATAAAATTAAGTCGGGACGTGTAGCATTGCTATAAACGCCTTCTTTATTTAAAAACTGAATGGCTTGTTCGCCGTCCCGTGCAATAGAAATCTTGTTCCCGACCTTTCCTTCATTTAAAGCTTCCATGGTTAAAATGATATCTCCCTCATTGTCTTCTATCAGCAATATGTGAAAACTTGTCATAATCCTTAAGTTCTGTTTGACTGTTGCAAAGATAACCTTAGATTTTACCTATCAGGCGCAATCTGCTTGTTTTATAACGTTGGTATTCAATTATTTTTTAAGTGGTAAACTGCTGTTGTGTAAGCAGTAACAACTATTCTGGACAAAGAAAGTATGATAAAATGAAATACCAGGCAATAAAAACTCGAAAACAGTTCCGTCATTTTTGATGAATATTGGCTTCACCAGTTTTATTGAATCTTATTCGATAAGATACTCCCAATTACGAGCTTCTATTGTTGAGGGCACAAGAAACTACTTTTTTCTTAAAATAGTTCAAGATCCAACGTGCAGTCACAAACTTAGGTAGCAACTAAATTATATTTGTTGTAAATAAATTGCCTCATAAACCTTTATAAAATGCCCGGAAAATTTTAAAATGGTTGTGACACTTATAGCTTTATGAATGCCTTTATTTACCACTGGTGGCAAACCTTGCTCGTAATTTTGGTGAGGGGGCAGAACATTTTTAAAACAACAACACCAATAAACAACTTTAATTTACTAATTTAGAGAAAGAATAACAGGTTATTAGTATTGGGTATAAGCTATTTTGTTTATCAAGGGAATCAAATTGAAAGCTCAATAAACTTGCGGTAATTCTTTTTAAATATTTGTAACTCTTTAATTGAACCCAAAATCAAATTTTTATGAAGCAATTTTTATTAATAGATGACCACGAAATAGTGCGTTCAGGAGTTAAAAATGTGCTACAGGAATTATTTAAACCGTGTGAAATTTTTGAAGCAAATGATGAAAAATCTGCATTGAGTCAATTGAAGGCCCATAAATACGATTTGGTGATCATGGATGTTCAAATGCCGGGTACAGATACGGCAGGTTTGATGGAATATATAAAAACAAGATACCCGGATATAAGGGTGCTGATGTTCTCAATGAGTTCAGAAAATGTGTACGCCAAAAGATTTTTAAAGGCAGGTGCCATGGGCTTCGTTTCAAAAAATGCTGGTTTATCAGAATTAAAGAAAGCGGTAGAATTGGTGTTAAACGATCGGAAGTATATCAGCGAAACCCTTGCTGAGCAGTTGGCTGGCGAAATTGGTACCCAGCAACCCAATAATCCATTTGATAAGTTAAGCTCCAGAGAGTTTGAAATAGCCAATTTGCTAATGTCCGGCAAATCCAGTAGCGATATTTCTGAATTGTTGTCTATCAATTCTTCTACCGTTGGAACCCATAAGGCCAGGCTTTTTGAAAAATTGGGTGTAAACAATCTGCCTGAATTAATTGAAGTTGCCAGGATTTATAAGCTAAATCTTGCTTAAATCAACTTCATTATTTACAATCATCAAAAAACTATGTTTCTGCTGATTCCATAGTTGATCGTGATTTATTTAGCAGTTTAAATTCAACATTCTCTTCATGTTTGCAATAGAAGTCAACAACGAAAATGGTTTTGAAAAGATTGTTTTGAGAGATACGTTTTCAAAGACATTCGTGGATATCATCCCTTCCTGCGGAGCCATCCTGCATGCTTTTACAGTATTTCACAATGGTGAATTTATTAATATAATAGACCATTATGAAAGCAAGGCGGATTTTTCACACAACGTAACTGCCAAAGGTTTTAAGAGTTGCAAACTATCGCCATTTGCCTGCCGAATAAATAATGCAACCTATCATTTTGGAGAAAAAGATTATCATGTTGAAAAATTTCTGTTGAATGGTAGCGCACTGCATGGTCTAATATATGATTCACCTTTTACTGATGTAGAACAGTTTGCAGATGAATCAAGTGCAGGTGTAACCATGAAATTTGCTTATGCCGGCACAGATAAAGGCTATCCGTTTCATTATGATTGCCTTGTTGCCTATCATTTAAAAAAAGACAATGAACTTACGATTGTTACAGAAATCATCAATAAAGATGAAGGCCTGATTCCAATGCAGGATGGATGGCACCCTTATTTTTCACTAGGTGGTAAAATAGATGATCTTCAACTTGAATTTCAATCCAAAGAAATATTGGTTTTTAATGATGCCTTGTTACCAACCGGCGAGATGAAACCTTACAAAGAATTTGATTCAATCAAAAAAATCGGAGAAAGATTTTTTGACAATTGCTTTACGTTAAACTTTGCTGAATGTCAACCGCTCTGTGTGCTGAGAGATCCTGTGAAAAAGCTACAGATAGAAATAAGACCGGATAGCCATTACCCTTACTTGCAAATTTATACGCCACCGCATCGCAACAGTATTGCTATTGAAAATTTAAGTGCTCCGCCTGATACGTTTAATAATAAAATTGATTTAATAACCTTGCAGCCCGGAGAAAACATTATTTTTACAACTACTTATAAGATCACTTCGCTAATTTAACCTGATGGATATTTCTATTGCAAAAACTGTTTTAAAAAGCTTCTCCCAAATTTTTCCTGAACAACCAAACCTGTATTTTTCGCCCGGTCGTATCAATCTGATTGGTGAACATGTTGATTACAATGATGGTTTTGTAATGCCCGCTGCGATCGATAAAGGGGTGTATTATGCAATTGCAGCCAACCAAACAGATACCATTCATTTTTATGCTATTGATTTTGATGAACATTTTTCGATAAATATCAACGCTATAAAAAGTGATGATGGCTGGCGAAACTATGTATTGAGTGTGGTAAACGAGTTTTTGAAACTGGGTAAAGGTATTAAAGGTTTTAATTGTGTATTCGGAGGCGATATTCCAAGAGGTTCAGGAATGAGTTCGTCTGCTGCGGTAGAAGGAGGACTTGCTTTTGCAATCAATGAAATGTATCAAATTGGGTTGAACAGGGTAGAACTTGCCTTGCTATGCCAGCGTGCAGAGCATGGGTTTCCAAACGTCAAGTGTGGTATTATGGATCAGTTTGCCAACATGAATGGCAAAAAGGATCATGTAATATTATTGGATTGTATGAGCATGGATTATCAATATTTTCCTCTGCTGTTAGCCGGCTATAAAATTGTGTTGATTAATTCAAAAGTACATCATTCATTGGCCTCCGGCGAGTACAATATCCGCCGCCAGCGCTGTGAAGAAGGGTTGGAGATTATAAGGAAACATCTTGCAGTTCAGTCATTCAGGGATATCGAAAATATAGAAGCGATTGCAATTGCCAAAAATGAAATGTCGCCCAAAGTGTATAACTGTTGTCGTTTTGTGGTGGAGGAGATTGGCCGTACCCGAAAAGCTGCTCAACTGCTGCAACAAAACGATTTGCCAGCTTTTGGTAAATTAATGTTTGAAACGCATGAGGGTCTTAGTAAACTGTATGAAGTGAGTTGCGTTGAGCTGGACTTTTTGGTAGAGCAGGCCCGTAAATTTCCAGCGGTAATTGGCTCAAGGTTAATGGGCGGAGGCTTTGGAGGCTGCACCATTAATATAGTGGCCGAAGATGGCATCGCCAATTTTATTGAAGATGCCAGCAGGGAATACCAGCAACAATTTGATATTGTACCCGAGGCTTACATTGTGGAAACAGCCGACGGAACCAAGGCCATTGCGATTACACCTTAATGTAAATCTTCTTTTTATCCAGTATCCAGGCAAAGAACCACATCATTGTTATAAAGCAAAGCGCATAAATGAGTGAGCCGGCTCTGGGTTCTGCTGCCAGTATTTTTTTACAAACATTTTCATAAAACCAGCCGAAAGGAGTGAGGTAACTTAATTTCCCATCTACCCCAATTGCTCCCGGAATTCTGATGAGGGCTAACAGTCTTGGTAAAGTGCCGCTCAATACAAAAATGAAAAGGGCATTTTTGCCAAACACATCAAAGAAGCGACTCCACTTTCCTTGCCAACCTTTGAACTCAATCACGTAAATCATCACTGCCAAAATTAGCAAGGCCAAACCAGTTGTGTACACAGCATAGCTGCTGGTCCATATTTTTTTGTTGATAGGGAAAACCATATCCCAGCAATAGCCTGCAAAGATCAATACACAGCCTGCTACAAAAACTCCGTTCACCATTTCAGGCGTTTTTCCTTTTTGTAAAATATAGCTTCCTGCAAGCCATCCAAATATCACTTGTACTATGGCAGCGGGGATGCTCATTAATCCTTCCGGGTCAAATAGCACACCTTCACCTCTATATACATGCGCTTCTCCAGCAATGGCAATGTCTAGCTTTGTTCCAAACCATCCAGCCAGGCTATAAGGATCAGCAGGATTAGCGGCCACACATAAAAACCAATAGGCCAACAATATAAATGCACTTACTACAAAAGCGCCCCGTTGTTTAAAGTAATGGGCTATAATGGATGCAAAAAAATAGCATAGTGCTATACGTTGCAGTACGCCAAAAATACGCACGCCCATTAATTTTCCATCATCTGTAACGTATGCCCATGGCTTACCTACTAAGGTGTTAGCCTCCCATTTTATAAAAGGAAACCAGTTTAGAAAAAGGCCAATTAACAAAATCAGCAACGTTCTTTTGATGATTTTTTTCCAGAAAACTCCTTCACCGGCGGCTTCTAATTTTGGTAAAACAAAAGCCATCGCATTGCCAACAGCAAATAGAAAAAACGGGAATACCAGGTCAGTGGGTGTAACGCCATGCCAGGGTGCATGCTCCAGCGGTGCATAAATATGGCCCCAGCTTCCGGGGTTATTTACCAATATCATCAATGCCACGGTGGCACCACGAAATACATCAAGAGAATAGAAGCGTTGATTCATTGCAGGCGGTTTCGTTGAAAAGAGAAGGAAGGTAATTAATTCTTTTCACTCAACTCCAGCCAGCGCATTTCTTTTTCATCTAATAATTGAACAATGTTGCCAATTCTTTCAGCAGATTTTTGTAATTCATCAAAACCTGGATTGCCTTCATTCATCTTTATTTCCAGTGCAGCTTTTTCCTTTTGTAACTCCGGCATTTCTTTGTCCAGCAATTCCAACTCTCTTTTTTCTTTGAAAGATAATTTTTGACCGTTTGTGTTGGAAGCTGCAACCGGTATAGGTTCTACGACTTTTGATTCCTGTTTCATGATCTGCCGGTCATCCGTTAAGCTGCCGTTGGCAATGGCTTCTCTATATTGTGAATAGTTACCCGGATAATCTCTGATTACGCCGTTGCCTTCAAAAGCAAACAAGTGATCCACCATTCTATCCATAAAATAACGGTCATGGCTAACAATTAAAATACAGCCGGGGTATTCCATTAAAAACTCTTCCAGTGTTCGCAAGGTTTGCAAATCCAAATCATTGGTAGGTTCATCCAGTACCAGGAAGTTGGGATTTAAAAACAATACACTCATCAGGTGCAACCGGCGTTTTTCTCCACCACTTAATTTACTAAGCGGAGTAAATTGCTGCTCGGCCGAAAAGCCAAATTTTTCCATAAACTGACTGGCACTAATTTTACTGCCATCGTTCAGCGGAAAATATTCTGCCATATCCTTCACGTATTCAATGGCCCGTTTATCTTCCTTGTAAATCAATCCATCCTGGCTAAAGTTGCCAAAAACTACCGTATCCCCATGATTGATTTTGCCGCTATCGGGCTTCTCCTGTTGTAGTGCAATTTTTAAAAAGGTTGATTTACCCACGCCGTTTTTTCCCACTACACCAATGCGTTCTCCCCTTTTAAAAGTGTAGTCAAAACCTTTCATGATCTGCAGGTCGCCATAGCTTTTGTGTACTTTAATCAGCTCCAGGATCTTGCCACCAAGCCGGGTCATTTTTACCTGTAAACTCACTTCTTCCACATCCTTTTTCAGCTTAACCCGGTCTTCTACTTCTGCAAATGCATCCTGACGGCTTTTACTTTTAGTAGTTCGTGCCTTGGGTTGCTTGCGCATCCATTCCAGTTCTTTTCTAAAAATGTTTTTATCTTTTTGCAATTCGCTTTGCTGAACTTCCAGCCGCATACTTTTTTGCTCTAAAAAATTGTCGTAGTTTCCTTTGTACACATACACTTTTTCCTCATCAATCTCAACAATTTCGTTACAAACTGTATCCAGAAAGTAACGATCATGCGTAACCAATAGTAAGGTAACTTTTGCAGCAGCCAGGTAATCTTCCAGCCATTCTATCATTTCAACATCCAAATGGTTGGTAGGTTCATCCAGTATTAGTAAGCACCGACCTTCGTGTAAGTCAGCTTCAATCAATGCCTGCGCCAGTGCTACTCTTTTCTTTTGCCCGCCACTTAAATTACCTACTCTTTCGTTCAGGTGATGCAGGTTGAGTTTGCCCAATATCTGTTTCAGGTCGCTTTCAAAACTCCAGGCGTTCAGATCATCTAATTTGGCCATTAGTTCGCCCAATTTGTCAATGTCTTCCAGTCCTTCTTCTAAGAACAATTCATATTCCTTCACCACTTTCACAACAGGATTATCCAAACGCAACACATTGTCCCAGATGCTTTTATTGCCATCGAAGTCATTGTCTTGTTGCAGCATTACTACCTTAATATCCTTGTGTACCCACACGGTACCCTCATCCGGCGTATCCAACCCTGTAATAATTTTTAACAACGTGCTTTTGCCACTGCCATTACGGGCTACGAGGGCAATTTTATCCCCTTCTTCTATATTTAAAGTGATATTTTTAAAAAGCGTTCTTATCCCGAAAGATTTACTGATATTTTCTATTGAAGCGTAATGCATGGCGGCAAAGGTAACGGAGAATCTTTTAATGCATAATTGATAATGGGATTAATGTGCTACTGACAATGCTGTTTGAAGATTGATAATGGACGGGTGCTGCATATAAAATAGATGGATCACCAAAGAGCCATCGAAAGGAACTTTACCTGATTTGAACTGAAGTATTCATGGCCAATCAGGTCATTCTTACCAAATTGAATAGCGTTAAATGGCTTTATTCTTTTGGAATGGGTTCAGTTTGCCCCAATCAATATTACAAATGACAGGAGTAATTAAATAAATCCAGAATATACTTCTATAGCGAACAATGGCACCAATATTTGGGATGGTGTAGCCGATGATGAGCATCATATTGAAAAAAAATGCCAGTCCGAATATATTGAAGAGCGGCGGGCTAGCTTGCTTTTTACGAAAAAAAATGAACGCAATAATTAATAACTGGTATATCAATAATTCAAATGCAGTTAATAAAACGGATAATTGAGGAAACTCCCATAAATAAGGTCTTAAAAGAGCATGGTTGATTGCCTGTGGAAAATTAGCAACAAAACTCTGGAAGTTAGGTTGCAACTCATTCATGGCAATATTGGTGTTGCCTCCAAGCAATGTAGCGAAGTCGTTTTTGCGCTCAACTACTGCCGCAGGGATATTTAAAAATGAATGAGAAAAAGAGGATAAGAAAAAAAGCAGGAAATAAAACGCATAGGTAGTTACTAACACAAGTCGTCTTTTTTGCAAAATGATCTTACAAAGAAGAGTAGAGACCATTGCAGGTACAATGGCAATTACCACGTAGTTTCTAAATAAAAAAATGGCCAGTAGAGCTATTACAAAGAAAACATAATGTTTAAAAGTTACCCGGCGCTGCGCAGATAGGAACCGGTAGAAGATATAGCTGACGATGCCGAGGCATAAAAAAACGATCCCGTCTTTATGAATACAGGAAGTGTATAGTAATAAAGATGGTAAAAGAAAACTTGTAATTAGGATGGCTAACTGTTGGCCCTTGTAAATTTCGGAGAAGATGCGGTAAAACGCTATGTGGCCGAAAAATACGATCGTGCTAAAGATTATTGTATTAAAATAAAAATTGCCCCTAGTAAACAGATCCAGTATTGCAATGAATTTATGCAGCAGATTGAATCTTAAATAAGCCCAAAAACTATTTTCAGATTTAAACAAGCCACCAAATCCATAGGTATGGATGTCGTTTTTGAAATCGGTAAAAAAAAGAACCGGGTTTGATAATAGTAAATTGTAATGGAATTTGCCACCTTCATTATTATCCAGATAGTCTACATTGGTAGACAAGTTAGTAAAATAGTACGCAGCTAAAAGACTGATAAATATTTTGAAAGCCAGGAGCAGTTGCACCTGCCGGGAAGATAAATTGGTATGCCTGATAAAAGAGAGTCTCGGGATTAACCAAAAACTACCTGCCAGAAAAATAAGAATAAGCACAAATGGGACAATCATAAATCCACTGGGTTAATCTTCTAAATGAAAATTTGTATGACAGTCACAAAGATAAGAACTGAAGTATTAAGAGTTTTATCCGGCTATAAAGCATATCGTCACAGATAAAACCTTGCAAACGAAAGCTAATTTAAGAAGTAGCCGTTTAGTTAAGCCAGGTTTGCATATCAGGTGAATCTGTAGGTAATGGCGGGATGCTTTTGAGTGATGATAGATATTGAATTCATATGGAGTTATTATCGCCAAAAAGAATTTTTCGAAATCATTAGTTTTACCGGATAACAGCTATTTTTAATATAAATTTGCCAAAATTTAAAATTGTGTCAGGTTCAATGAAGTGCTGGCTCTTCTGAATTTTTTAAAATCATCATTCATTTCAGTAGTCGTGCCTACGAAAAGCTAATTCAAAGCTTGCCGTGTAAGCTTTGAACAATAAATAAAATCAAAATATGCGAAAAATAATTCCAGTTGTTTTATTGTTTTTTTTCTTTTTTCAATCATTTAACCTGGGCGCACAGGACCTATTAGCAAGTAAAGATTTAAGTTCCATTGTTGTTGATAATCTATCGGAAAGTGATATCACAAAAATCAAAGCGCAGTTACAAATAAATAATCTCACCATCGACCAGGCCGAACCAATGTCATTGGCAAAGGGTATGAGTGCTGGCGAATTTGCCAAATTGAAATCAAGGTTGGAGGGCCAGCCATCCGTAGGAATAACCAGCGATAAAAGTGCCCAGCAAATAAGAACCCAGGAAGCGGTTGTCAATAGTAAGGGAAAAGATGTAGACAATATGAGGGTTTTCGGCTCGGAATTATTTGATAATCCAGCATTAAATTTTGAACCAAATTTAAAATTAGCAACACCTGTCAACTATGTGCTTGGGCCGGGGGATGAATTACAGTTAAGTGTTTACGGAGTTCAGGAGTTTAACACCGTTGCAGCAGTAACGCCTGAAGGAAAAATAAATGTTCAATACGTTGGGCAAATTGCTGTTGCAGGCATGCCGATTGAAGCGGCTACTCAAAAAATTAAGGCAGCTTTTGCAAAGATTTATAGTACAGTAAGCTCCGGCCAATCCAAAGTTGGAGTTAGTTTAAGTCGTATCCGCACCATAAAAGTAACCATCATCGGTAGCAAGCTTCCCGGCAATTATTCCGTTTCTTCCCTTGCAACTGTTTACAATGCGCTCTTTATTGCCGGCGGTCCATCTAGCAATGGTAGTTATAGAAATATTGAGTTGTTACGAGATAATAAACTACTAACTACTGTTGATATTTATCAGTTTCTGGTCAATGGGAATCAATCAGCCAATGTTGGTTTAAAAGACAATGATGTCATCCGCATTCCTGCATATTCCCACAGGGTAATTATTGAAGGCCAGGTAAAAAGGCCCGGCATATTCGAGATGAAATCAAATGAAACCTTTATCGATTTGCTATCTTTTGCCGCTGGATTCAATGATATTGCTTACACAGCTTCGGTTAATGTGATTCAAAAAACAAGTAAAGAATACAAAGTAAAGGACATGAAATCTACAGAATACATTAGCTACCAGCCATTGCCTGGAGATGTATTCAAGGTTTCACAAATTTTAAACCGCTTTGAAAATAGGGTAAAGATTGAAGGGGCTGTTTTTAGGCCAGAAACTTATTCATTCAATGAAGGAATGCATGTTGCTGATTTAATAGCACAGGCAGATGGGTTGCGGGAAGATGCATATAGTAAAAGAGCAATTATCATACGGTTGAAACCAGATTTGACTACAGAAATAATAAATGTGGATCTTGCGGCTGCTTTGAATGGAAATACGGAAGCAAATATTCAGTTGAAAAGAGAAGACCAGGTAACGGTTTATTCAATTTTAGACTTTAAAGAATATTACAATGTTACTATCAACGGAGAGATTAAAGTTCCTGGCCAATACCAATTCCGGGAAAAACTAACTTTAAATGATTTGTTGATACAGGCAGGCGGATTGATTGGATCGGCTTCTAAAAGAGTAGAGATAGCACGCATGATAAAATCTGAGCAAACGGATGATAACAATCCTAAAAAGGCTGAATTGTTTAATTTGGAAATTGATGCATCTAATAATGAGCAATTAAACAACTTTGAATTACAGCCTTTTGATGTGATCAACATTCGCAAAATGGGTGTGTATGAAAAGCCACAAGTGGTAGCTATTACTGGTGCGGTAGCCTATGCAGGTATCTACGTGTTGGCACACAAAACTGAAAGGGTGCTCGACATCGTTAAAAGGGCAGGCGGATTAACTTCTATCGCCAATGTGGAAGGTGTAAAAATTAAGCGACCGATACAGGCAAGCCAGATTGAAGAATTGGAAAATGTGGATATTAAATTGGGCAAAAATGATAGTATTCAAAAAAAACTTACTCAAAAATTAAAGGAAGAGTTAAAATATGCTACAATCCCGGTAGACTGGAAAAAAATTGTTCAAGACCCCAAAAGCAATACCAATATCACGTTGCTACCTGGCGATCAAATAGAGGTGGCTATCATTAATGAAAGCGTAAAGGTTTCGGGAAATGTATTGCTTACATCAGAAATTCCTTATGAGAAAGGGAAAAGCTTCAATTATTACATCAATGCAGTAGGTGGGTTGGATAGCAAGGCATGGAAGAAAAAAGCATATATTATTTATCCAAATGGGAAGGCGGCGGTTGCAGGTTCATTCCTGTTTTTTAGAAATTATCCGAAGGTAATTGCTGGATCTCAAATAGTAATTCCCGAAAAGCCGGAAACCAAAAAGACAACTATTGGCGAGATAGTAGGTATTGCCAGTGTATTGGTGGGGATGGCAGGAGTGGTAATTGCGGTGCTAAGATAAAAGAGGTACCTGAATTAATTTTTGGTAAAAGCAGGAAATCCATTTTAGTAAGATATATCTATAATCATCTTTTTCTAATTTGAAAAATATCAAGATAAATGAGTGAGCAAGCCACACGGAATGAAATTAGTCTAAAAGAATTATTTATTATAGGGATAGATTGGGCTCGTTATTTAATCTCTAAGTGGATAATTATTTGTTTGGTTGGAGTAATTGGTGGCAGCTTGGGATTCGCATATGCGTATTCAAGAAAGCCAATGTATACAGCATCTTTATCCTTTGCTTTAGAAGATGACAAAGGAAACAACGGTTTATCTGGCGCACTTGGTCTTGCAAGTCAGTTTGGTTTTGATTTCGGAGAAAGTGGTGGCGGTATTTTTGCGGGTTCTAATTTGATCGAATTATTTAAGTCTAGAAGAATGGTAGAGCAGACATTATTAAAACCTTTTATTTTTAACGGTAAGACTATTTCGTTTGCTGAGCGATTTATTCAAAATAAAAACTGGAGAGAAGGGTGGGATAAAAATCCGTCATTAAAAGGGGTACAGATTTTACCTAGCGTAGATAGGACTCAATTTACCAGAGTACAGGATAGCTTGATGGGAGTAATATTTGGTGAAATATTAAGTAGTAGTTTGGACATTTCTCAGAAGGATAAAAAGATAGAAATTATTACTATTGAAATGAAATCAGGGGATGAGAATTTTGCCAAGTATTTTACTGAATCCCTTGCAAAAGAGGTGTCCGATTTCTACATTTTTACTAAAAGTCAAAGGGCTCGTCTGAATATGGATATTTTAGAAAGGCAATCAGATTCAATAAGGGTAGAATTGAATAATGCAATAACTGGAGTTGCAGTGGAAAATGACAATATTTTTGGTTTAAATCCGGCTTTAAATGCACGTAGAGCTCCCTCTTCCAAGAGGCAAGTTGATGTACAGGCTAATTTAGCAATACTCACGGAATTGGTTAAACAGACTGAATTGGCTAAGGTAAATTTACGAAATGAAACACCTCTTATTCAAATAATCGACAGTCCAATTTTTCCCTTAAAAAAGGAAAAATTTGGCAAAATAAAAGGGATAATTATTGGGGGTATTTTAGCTAGCTTTCTGATTGTTTTATTGTTAATTTTAAGAAGGTTGATAAAGAGATTTTAGGATAGCCTAAACTTTCAATTTCCAGTAAAATTGGTTTACCGGATAAGGAGAAATTTTATTGAGCTAAAATTGACTGATTAAGAATGTAGTTGACACTTATTTGCCTCTTGATAATTCTAATGAGTTCTCATTTGACACGGACAAGAATTTACTATTTTGAAGTTTACGATTGATATTTATTGGAAGGTAAGAAATCAAATTTGGGATATGGAAGTTAGATTATTTGAAATTATATAAAGCAATAATGGGGATAAACATTAGATACTTATCTAATAAAATAGGTATTGATAGTGCGATAATTTATACAATTTTAGCCAGAATGATTCAGGCAGGTGGCGGCGTAATTTCAATAATATTTATAGCAAAATATTTAAGTAAACAAGAACAGGGCTTCTATTTCACATTTGGAAGTATTTTAGCCATTCAAATTTTTTTTGAGTTGGGATTATCTGGCATTATTACTCAATTTGTTGCTCATGAAACTGCGCATATAGATTGGGTAGGAAAAGCAAAATTGGTGGGCTCTGATAGATCGATTTCCCGTTTGTCTTCATTACTGCGATTTTGTTTGAAATGGTTTGTCGTTGTTGCTATTTTCCTGATGTTACTATTGATAGTCACCGGATTTCTTTTTTTTTATAAATATGGCAAAGGTAGTAGCCAGGTAAATTGGCAAAACCCATGGATAATATTATCAATTTCTACAGCCTTTTCTTTGATGGTTTCACCAGTGCTAGCTTTTTTTGAAGGACTCGGAAAAGTAAATGAAATTGCAAAAATAAGGTTGATTCAACAATCCGTTCAGTTATTGATGTTATTTGTTTTTTTAACGAAGGGATTCAAGCTTTATTCAAGTCCTCTTGCATCCGTTTGTACCTTTATGATAGCCCCGTTGTGGATTATATTCTCTTACAGAATTAATTTGTTGTTTTTTATTTGGAACCAGTTGGGTAAATGGAAGGTGAATTACAAATTTGAAATTTTCCCATATCAATGGCGGATAGCATTAAGTTGGATTAGTGGATATTTTATTTTTCAACTTTTTAATCCTGTTCTTTTTGCCAATGATGGGCCGATAGTAGCAGGTCAAATGGGTATGACATTGGCTGTTCTAAATGGTGTCTTATCTATTTCGCTTAGTTGGATTAATACTAAAGTTCCACTGTTTTCTATTCTAATATCCAAAAGGGAATTTATTCGACTTGACGAAATATTTAAAAAAACGGTAAAGCAAGCCTCCTTGATCTGCGCAATTTGTTTATTAATACTGTTAATTGTCGTGTTTATCATGCAATTCAAAGATATGTCCGTCGGCCAACGTTTTGTACCGATAGTTCCTCTAGTATTATTGTCACTTGTTACGTTTATTAACCAATTAGTATCAGCTCTGGCAACCTATCTCAGATGCCATAAGCAGGAACCATTGTTAACTGTTTCTTTACTGACTGGAATATTTACTGCGACGTCAACTTTTATTTTAGGTAACCTATTTGGTATGGAGGGGATGGTAATAGGGTATTTTTGTATAAATATTTTTCTCGGATTACCCTGGGTCTTTTATATATTTAAAACTAAAAAGCTGGAGTGGCATTCTTGAATACCATACTTGAACTTTCTACAAAATGAGTAAAAATTTTATCTTATCAATTTGTATTCCTACTTATAATAGAGCTACATATTTAGCAGCTACAATTTTTTCAATTGCTTGTCAACAAAGATTTATTGATACGAATGATGTGGAAATAATTGTAAGTGATAATTGTTCCACCGATAATACTCAACAAACCGTCCTAAAACTTATTGAGATACATGGCGGAAAAATAAAATACTTTAGAAATCAAGAAAATATTTTGGATTTAAATTTTGAGAAATCATTATCCTTGGGCAGTGGCGAGTTTTTAAAACTAAATAACGACTCTTTAAAACATAATGAAAACTCCCTGGATAAAATGATTCATTTAATAAAGAGTAATCTACATGAACGGAATATTCTTTTTTTCTTAAATGGATGCGCAGAAGTTAAAGGGAATGTGCTGATTCGGGATTTGAATGGTTTTATTGAAAAAGTGTCATATTGGGGCGGTTGGATCGGTGCATTCGGAATTTGGAAAAACGATTTTGTTAACATGGCCGAATTTAGCAGGTATTCCAAACTTCAATTAGTTCAAGTTGATGTATTATTAAGGCTAATTACATCCGGCAAAAACTTATTAATAAACAATGAAATTTTATTCACTTCAATTGCACCAGCCAATAAAGGGGGTTATAACTTACTAACAGTTTTTTTAGACAATTACTTTTTTATATTGTCAGAAGAAGTCAAGCTGAATCATCTATCAAAACGAATATTTAAGTTTGAGAAGAAAAAAATATTGCTACAATTTATATGCCCTTGGTTAGTTGAATTTAAAATGAGTCCTGATAAATATTTTTTTGAATTAGATAATACATATCGAAAGATCTTTCGGCATTTTAAGTATGATATTTTTACAGTTATCAAATTCATATTTAAATTTTGTGCACTATTTTGTTATAGGAAATTAAAAAATGTATCGGCTATAAATGGCAAGCTGAAAAATTAAAAATTTAGAATAAATAAGCTTAGATTATTTTATTGTATAACAACACAATTAATGAAAATAAAACTAAAAATCTTTTTTAAAAAAACCGGATTATTGAAGTTACTTTACTACTTCAGTTTTGTATTTACAGATTTTCAAAAATCGATAAATATGAGGAGAATTCAAATCGCATGGCGGTTGCTTAATTCTCATAATTTCACTCGTGTTTCGAATCCGCAAAGTGCCGTATGTTTCCCGTTAAATAAGGTTGTGGTTGGAAGAGGGACATACGGTCCACTATATGTCCATTCATTTGGGACAGTGGAGGAGAGATTGGAAATTGGTAATTTCTGCTCCATATCATCAGGGGTTCAATTTATCTTGGGAGGGAATCATTCACTCAATACATTTTCAAATTATCCTTTTTTTACATTTTATGGTAAAGCTAATCAGGAAGCTTCTTCTAAGGGTAAAATAGTAATCGAAGACGATGTGTGGATTGGAACAGATGTTATGATATTGTCTGGTGTTACTCTAGGAAAGGGTACAGTGGTTGGGGCTGGAAGTGTTGTTACCAAATCCTCACCACCTTATTCATTGATTGGTGGTAACCCTGCAAAGCAGATTAAAATGCGCTTCGACGAGTCAATCATAAAATTGCTTCTTGAAATTGATTACGATAAAATTGACGAACAAAAGATAGCAGATTTATTACCAAAAATGTATCAGCCTTTAAACGCAGAATTAATTAGGGAAATTAAAAATAAATTACTTAGATAGGTATAAAATAAACTTATGGATAATCAGGTTGAACTAAAATGTTTGTTGTGTAACAGGGAGACGACTTTAAAGAATAAGGCTTTTCCAAGTTACCAACAGCCAGTTACATTTGAGATATATCATTGTAATAGTTGTAAAGTAGGTTTTACGATGCCAAGAATGAATGACACACAAGAGCTCTATGATAATATTTATAAGAACGGTCCCAAAGTAAGATTTTACGACCGTTATTGGAAATATGCTGAAGCCGTAAAAAATGTTAGAAATCCTCTCGATTATTTAGCAAAATCAGAAGAAACTTATTGGGGAGTTAGATCGGCACTTTTAAATATCCAAAAAGAAAGGAAATTAACTAAAATATTGGAGGTAGGAAGTGGATTGGGGTATTTGACATACGGGCTAAGAATGGCTGGTTATGATTCATATGGCTTAGATATATCTGAGAATGCTGTGGCGCAAGCTAAAACTGATTTTGGATCTAATTATATCGCATCTGATATATTTGACTATGCTGAACAAAAGGCAGCCTGTTTTGATGTAGTCATTTTAACAGAAGTAATCGAACATATAGATAATCCTTTGCCTTTTTTACGGGCGTTAATGAAGCTAATAATACCTACTGGGCAAATTATTTTAACAACGCCTAATAAATCGTTGTATCCGGATTCTGTAATCTGGGCTTCAGATCTCCCTCCTGTGCATTGCTGGTGGTTTAGTGAAGAATCAATTGAATACATTTCAGATAAAATCAATGCCAGCCTTAGTTTTATTGATTTTTCTGAGTATTACAGATCTAACGGCAAATTGGTTGATCCATATGATTTGGCGAAGCCGGCTTTTGATAAAGATGGCGAATTGATAATATATGAAAGGCCCAAAAACAGTACCCTTTTTATCATTACTTTAAAAGGTTTTTTTAGGAATATATCACTTTTTAGAAAATTTAATTTTTATCTGAGGGCTCACCTGAACAAAGAGCTAATTGTTTGTAACAAAAAAGGGTTGGTTATTTGTGCAATATTGAAAAAAAAAGGAAAATAGTTTTTTAGTGCTGATTTTGTATTTAAAAGACGCAAGCAGCTTTGTTGTGAGGATTATCTATTTACAAATTATTTAATTTATTTCCCTTTATTTTTTCATTAGCATAAAAAACTAGTTTCGTACTAATGAAAATACAAACTGTATATTATTTTGACAACGGAGCGCATTAAAAATCAGTCTCAATGACCAGAAAGTTTAGAGCTATAGCATTTTATTTACCTCAATACCATCCAATTCCTGAAAATGACGAATGGTGGGGAAAGGGGTTTACCGAATGGACAAATGTAGGTAAAGCGAAATCGTTTTTTACTGGGCATTACCAACCAAGAGTTCCCGCAGATTTGGGCTATTATGATTTACGGGTACCTGAAACAAGAAAAGCACAGGCTGATATGGCAAGAGAATATGGTATCGAAGGATTTTGTTATTGGCATTACTGGTTCGGAAACGGCAGGCGATTAATTGAACGCCCTTTTAATGAGGTTTTAGCAAGCGGGAACCCTGATTTCCCTTTTTGTTTAGCATGGGCAAATGAAACATGGAAAGGGTTTGAACATGGAATGACTAAAAGGAATATTTTAATTGAACAGTTATACCTGGGGATAGAAGATTTTACAAAACATTTTTATGAGGTGCTTTCTGCATTTAAAGACAAAAGATATATAACTGTTCATGGTAAGCCTCTGTTCATGATTTATAAACCACTTGAATTTGAAAACATTGCTGACTTTATAAAATTGTGGCAGCGATTGGCTATATCTAACGGGTTAAAAGGAGTGTACTTTGTAGCCCACACCCCTAACATTGAAAAAAAGGATCAAATTTTAGCCTTGGGTTTTGATGCAATCAATGTAAATAGGATGATTGATTTTTTAAAGAAGCGTAGTTTTTTAAAAAGGGCAGTACAAAGATTAAAGGTCAACTTCCTAAGTATTCCGCGGGTATTCAAATATTCGGAAGTGATGAAATGGTTCTCAGGTCCTGAGGATAAAGAAAGCAACGTCTTTCCTTGTTTATTTCCAAATTGGGATCACTCGCCGCGAAGTGGGAGGGAAGGTATTATTTTACATAATTCAACTCCTGCTTTATTTAGACAGCATGTGTCTATGGTTTTGGAAGATATAGCACTAAAGCAAAATGAAGAAAGAATTGTGTTTATTAAATCTTGGAACGAGTGGGCAGAAGGGAATTATATGGAACCAGATTTAAAATACGGGAAAAAATACCTGGAGGTTTTAAGCGAAGAATTAAGCAAAATCTGATTTCAATGTTTAAAAAAGCCAAATGATTTGTTTAAACTTGTACATCAAGAGTTTTCGTTTCTTAATAATCAGTTGGCAATTTTTATATTTATCATTTTCGTTTTCTAAAAGGCAATATTTATTAGTGTAATTATGTATTACTTCTTAATATTTTTTTTACTATGCATTGGTTGCTATATAAGCCTTTCGATTGATGGACATAGGTATGAAAAACCTTTTTATATTATTTTATTTGTACTTTTTTGGCTAACCGCTGGACTACGGTTTGAAACCGGAATGGACTATTTTTCATACCAAACTACCTACGAACAAACTTTCACGTTATCGCAGGCTGCAAAGTATGGAAGGATGGGCGATTTCAATATGGAACCAGGTTATGTTTTTTTAAGTTCTATATTTAAGTCAATGGGAGCAGAAATTAATATGATGTTTCTATTTATTTCTTTAATAACAAGCTTACTTTTATTCACTTCTTTTCATAGATATATTAATAAGTATAAATTTTTTGCATTGTTGGTCTATTTTTCCTTTGTGTACTTTATACTAGATATGAGCGGAGTTAGACAAGCAATAGCCGTCAATATTTTCTTATATTCAATCAGATTCATTTATGAAAAGAAACTTTTTAAATTTCTCATACTGATTATTGCGGCTTGTTTTTTTCATTCATCAGCCATGATAGGAATTATTGCATATTGGATTTTTAATAAAAAAATTAGTTCTGCTTTTATAATAACTTCAACCCTTTTTGGGTTAATAATCATTGCATTAAAAATACCTTTAATGCATTTGGCCGTTGAGGATATTTTATCTTTGTTTATGCCGGACGTAATTATAAATAAACTTGTATATTATTCTGATGTTGATATAGTTTGGGCGCTTAATATAAAAGTAATTTTGAACATCATAGTTTTATTTGTCCTACTTTATAACAGGGAGAATCTATCAGCAAAATTCCCCTATTTTAATATAATAATAAACTCGTTATTTTGTTATGTTTTTTTTCGGGAAATACTTTGGGAGTCGGCTGATATCAACAGTAGGATTAACTTTTATTTTATATTTGGGTTAGTTATGGGCATACCGCTATTATTAGACCTTGTAAATAAAAAGGATAATATTTTAGGCGTCTTTGTATTTATAACATTCCTTTGTTTTTACCAGTGTAATTCCTTTTTTTTTCTGAGAAGTATATGGAATCCATATCAAAATTATTTAATATTCCAAATCTTCGATTTAAAAGGCAGTGGAAAAGAGCGGTTTCTGGAAGAAGCAAACAAGCTATAGTTTAAAAAATGTATGAAGAAAATCCTTTTCATTGCTCATTCTGGTCATGGTGGTGGGGCCGAATCTGTTTTGGCTCATTTAATAAATAGCACTTTCAACGATACCTCGAAATATACAAACTTTGTTATCTACCCTAAATTTCAGGGAGTGGCGTTTCGGGATATGATAAAATCTGATGTTTATTTAAAGTCAGTTATTTACAGATCAAATTCCCCGTCTACTTTAAAAAATATTATTTGTAACTTATATAATATTCCAGCGCTTTTATATCTTGTTGTATTTTGTTTCGTAAAACGAATAGACCTTATTTATATCAATTCCTCAGTAACTTTTATTGGTTCTGTTTTAGCCTTATTAACAAGGACGAAAGCTGTTTGGCATATACATGAACAAACAAATCGCAATCAAAAAATTATTCCTAACTATATTTACAGTGTATACCGAAAGCTTTTTTCATCCAACAGATTTAAACTAATTTTTGTTTCTGCATTTAGTAAAAGACTATGGGAAAAAGAATTAGTAATTAAAATAGATCACGCTACCATAATATATCCACCGGTTAAAAATGTTAATATCTCAGATAGCTTCGAAAAAGATAGAGTCGGATTTTGTTTTGGATATATGGGGGCGTTAATAAAAGAGAAAAATATTTTATTGCTTCTGGAAGCCTTTAGCGAGGTAAACAAATTGCGAGTGGATTCTCAGATTTTTGTTAAAATTGCTGGAGAGGGTATACTTCGTGATGAAATTTTCAGGAGGGTTGAAGAGTTGGGAATCAAAGAAAAGGTTGAAATAGTAGGGTATAGCAACGACGTTGATAGTTTTTTTTCAAATATTGACGTATTAATTCAGCCATCATTTAATGAATCATGGGGGTTAGTTGCGTTAGAAGCATTGGCATATTGCAAAACTGTAATCATGACTAAAGAAACAGGGTTGAAAGAAATCTTAAATGATGGAGTTGATTGTCTTTTTATAGACCCGTTAGATAAGAATGATCTGGTAGATAAAATGCTTTTTCTATTAGACCATAAATTAGTCTGTGTTAACATTGCCAAATGTGGAAATTTGAAGTTTAAATCATTTGATTTTAATAATAATTTCAATAATAAAATTCATTTAGTTTTACTGAAAATGAAAGGGTAGATATTGGAAACCCACTGTAGTTTTTTACTTTATTGTTAACCAAATTCAGTTATAAAAATTTAAAATCAACCATAAAAAATTGCATGAGAGTTTCGGTTTGTATTGCCACCTATAATGGCGAGAAATTTATTAGACTACAATTGGATAGCATTATACCTCAATTATCCGAATTTGATGAAATAATTATCTCAGATAATGGATCGACAGACAAAACAATTAGTATTATTTTATCTTATACAGATTCGAGAATTAAGCTAATTCACACCCCACAGGTTAATAACAATTACAGTGACAATTACAAATCATACATTGTTACGAAGAATTTTGAAAATGCCCTTCAGTTGGCAACAGGTGATTATATTTTTTTATCAGATCAGGATGATATATGGGAAGGTAGTAAAATAAGTCATTCGCTGTCAATACTTCAAAACAATGGCATTAACCTTGTCATACATGATGCAATCGTAGTCGATGAGAATAATAATATAATTGCTGATTCTTATTTTAGAATTGTCAATTCGAAAATAGGATTTATTAAAAATGTCATTACCAATTCATATTTGGGTTGTTGTTTAGCATTTGATAGAAAAATACTATCCATTTCATTGCCATTTCCCACAAATCTTGTTGCACATGATTTGTGGATTGGGCTCATAGCCGAAAAAAAAGGAAAAGTAGCTTTTGTTGAAAATAAATTAATACGATATCGGAGGCATACCGCAACAGTAACCAATTCATCATCAAAAAGCAAACATACATTAATTTCAAAAGTTAAAATTAGATTTCAATTTGTAGTACAATTTTTTATCCGATTGCAAAAAAATAGGTGAATAGCTCAATGAAAAGAATAAAATGGCCATTAATTTAGGTAAAACTGGATGAATCAAACTTTATAATAAATCAATTTTTCTGATAAAGTTTAAGCTAAGTAATGTAAAATCAATAATTTCGTGATATTTAAATACCTTTTAAAAAAGCGTATATACTAAATACACAATCAATATATAGCTTTAATAATTGAATATGAATATTCTACATCTTGGAAAATATTATCCTCCTTATTTCGGCGGTATTGAGAAGGTGAATTTTGATCTGGTTGAAGAATTGAATAAAAATAATATACCAACTGATGTATTATGTTTTAATGATGAACTTGTTGACGTAGTCGAAAAAAGAAATTATACAATTTATCGTGCAGTTAATCTTGTTACTGCATTTTCTACTCCCTTTTCATTCTCCTATTATAAAATACTCAAACGAATTCATCATTTATATGATATCGTTCATATACACTTACCTAATCCAGGTGGAGCAATTGCACTTCAATCCGTTAACTTTAAAGGTAAAATTGTTGTTCACTGGCATAGTGATATAATTAAACAGACAACCTTAAAAAATTTTTATGCTCCCTTTCAAAGGGCATTGTTGAAGCGTGCTGCTAGTGTTATTGTAACATCTCCCCCTTACCTAGAAGGGTCAGATGATTTAAAGCCATTCAAAAATAAATGTAAGATTATTCCAATAGGGATTAATAGGGAGGAGTTTGTACCCAATGATAAGTTTTTAGCAACTTTAAAAAATAGTTATTCGGGTAAGAAAGTTATTTTTAGTTTAGGACGATTTATTTATTATAAAGGATTTAATTATCTGATTGAAGCAGCAAAATATCTACCTGACGATTATATAATTTTGATTGGTGGAACGGGGGAATTAGAAAATGCACTTGCATTATTAATTGAGCAGTTGCATTTAGAATCTAAGGTGAAGCTTTTGGGTAAAATTAGTTTTGAAAATATAGGGAGCTATTTTCAGTTATGCGACGTTTTTTGTCTACCGTCGTGTGAAAAGTCTGAAGCATTTGGAGTTGTTCAAATTGAAGCGATGTCTTTTGGTAAACCAGTTGTTTCCACAAATATTTTGAACTCTGGAGTACCTTGGATAAACCGGAACGAAAAAACCGGCCTTATAGTACCTACTAAAAATCCAAAAGAATTAGCTCATGCAATTAAAACCATTATTTCTGATCCTAATCTAGCAAAGCAGTATGGAGACAACGGCCAACTAAAATATTTACAGGAATTTACCATTGAAAAGATGGTTGGGAGCACCATTCAACTTTATCATGATATCCTACAAAATTAGACGAAGAAGCTAGTGGATTTCGCAGATTTAGTACACTTATAATTCAGCGATCAAACCACATTATTGAAATTCCATTATCCTTAGTTTTTTTAAAACCTTTTTGGCTGAAAAATTGAATCAGTTTTTGTTTTTCTTCAGGATAATGATGCTCTACTCTAAACTTAATTATCCGTTTAAAATTTTCTTCTGTCATTGAATAAATAATTCCATATTCAGCACCTTCACAATCCATTTTTAAAAAATCAATGTTATTAATATTGTTTTTTTTAATGAAAGTAGGCAAAGAAATACTCTCAACTAAATCGTAATGCTCTAATTCAATGTTACCCTGAACTATTTTATTATAAGGCGATGAACTCGTGGGGATGGAGATTTTTTCTCCGTCAATAGCACCAACCGCTAGATTAAAAGGGATAATTGTCTTTTCAAGTTTATTGATCCTGATATTATTTACCAACAGATCAAAAGATTCTTTGTTTGGCTCAAATGCGTAAACAATTGCTGCACCAGATCTTGCAGCATAAATTGAAAATACGCCTATGTTTGCGCCAACATCAATTACAGTTGATCCTGGAGAGACGATGCCATATTCTAGTCGACAAAAAATCACCATAACTGTTATTGCATCATGTGGGTTGTTTGACAGTTTTATCTCATAGCCATCACGAGTAATAAATTTGTTTTGGTTGGGATTTGTTTGTTTGATGTATGCTAACCAAAGCGAGCCAAAATCTTTAAATATTAATGATTTGAAAAACATTTTACTTAAATCCCGGCATTTAGTAAAAAGCATTTTAAATTCTAGACTTCTTCCAAAAATTTCCATATTTTTTATTTTATTATTTCCTGCCTAAATATTCATTGGCGTTAAGATTGGTTATATGGACTTAAGGAAATTGCATTAATTCCAAAACCATCTAACAATGTCAAAAGCTTTGTTTCCTTTTGTGCCTCAGTAGTTTATTACTGTTTAATAAAATAGTAAGCTGGCAAAAGTAGGCTAATTATATTATTTGTTTTTTCTATTTTATTTAGTTGAGTATTGCCTTTAGACGTTCTATTCGAAAACAATGATAACCGCAATGGTTTGATTTCATAAATTCATTTTACAATTATTGGAATTATTATTTTCTACCAATTAGTTTTAAAATATCTCCTCTTGCGGCACAATAAATTATCTGTTATTTTGTGTTAAGAAAATTCCGTTTCAAATTTTATAAATAAAAATTCCGAACAATATTTTTTTTCAACCGGAAATATTATAAATCCTTTAATTTTACCTTCAAATCATTTTAATGTCGCACACAATCCTCCTCACAGGCGGCGCCGGCTTCATCGGCTCCCATCTTACCCGTCTTTTTGTAACAAAGTATCCTGATTACAAAATTGTAAATATCGATAAGCTTACCTATGCAGGTAACCTCGAAAATCTTACGGATATTGAAAATAATCCCAACTACCAATTTGTAAAAGGCGATATTACAGATATGGCTTTATTAAAGCAGTTGTTTGAAGAGCATCAATTTACCGCCGTATTGCATTGTGCTGCCGAAAGTCATGTTGACCGGTCTATCACCGACCCGCTGGCA
>JBBQKO010000014.1:0-34164 GCA_038327005.1 Chitinophagales bacterium
TGTTGGTAAAAAGTAGGCGAATAGATAATACATATCAACCAGTGGGTGGTGTTTACAAATATTTTCATCCCGAAGCTACTGCTGATTTGATAAGGATGGGTGCAATTTCAGATAACGCTATTCCTAATGATGATGTGAGTGAAAGTGACCTTCGCTTGAAATTGCTTAATCGGAAGAATCTCTTTAAGTTTTTGAAATGGTACTTTGATTCTAAGGAAAGGGAAAGGGATCCATGGAGAGAATTTTATGAGGAGCTTGTTGTTTCAGGCATACTTTCTGAAAACGATTTTCATTATATCCATTACGAATTAATAGGGGAGCATTTCGAGCCAATCCATTTCGACACTCACTTTAAGGTTGATACCTTTAAATATGCGGATATCTATACACCAAAGTTTGTTAGTGATAGACAAAAGGATGCAATAAAAAAGCTGAGAAATACCAGTAGTTTAGAATTTATATGGGCAACAGAAGATGAAATTATGAATAAAGTAACTATTGATGGTAAACGAATAGCTGACCACACTTATAAAATATTTCATACCAATAAATTACACCAATGATAACATTAGAAAACAAAGCAACACAAATTGATGACCTGCTTGATAAAATGGCAGAAGTGGTTCAACTTGGTGATACAAGATACGACCGAATGAAAACAAGTTACGAATCAGTAAAGAGTTGGCTTGAAGACGATGAGATATTTTTCAAGCCTTACAACTACGATGTTTACCCTCATGGCTCGGTGAGGATACTTACTACCGTAAAACCAATTGGTAAGGATGAGTTTGATTTGGATATTGCCATTCATCTGAAAAGTAATACTCCACATACGCCGCAAAGAATTTACGCAGAATTAAAAAGGTGTATGGAAGCATATGCCAAAAAACATGGATTAAAGATTGAAGCAAAGAATCGTTGTATCCGTCTTAATTATGCTGGAGATTTTCACATGGATATACTTCCGGGTATTCAGGAAAATCCGTTTGACCAAAACAAAATAAAAGTTCCTGACCGTGAATTGGGTGATTGGGTAAGCAGTAATCCAAGGGGCTACGGTGATTGGTTTATTGGCAAAGCCAATTTGGTAAAGGAAAGTTTGCTTGAAAAAGCATTAAGAGCTGAAAAATTACCTGCCGATAATTTCAAACATAAAAAGCCATTGCAACGGGCTGTTCAATTGATAAAGCGGTATCGTGATATGTATTTTCAGAATGACGATACTTACAGAACATCAAGTATTATTCTCACCACAATTGCAGGTCAGTTCTATCAAGGTGAAGAAAGTATTTTTGATACGGTTGATAATATCATTACCACTATTCGCACCAAAGTAAATCAGCCAGTAGGCAGGTTGAAAATTTTAAACCCGGTAAATTCAGAAGAAGATTTTACTGATAAGTGGGATGATGAACCTGAATACTATGCAGCGTTCAAAAAATTTGCAAGTCATTTATACAACGAATGGCAGAAACTGAAAATGCAGCACGATGTATTGAATGAAGGTGTAATTCTGAAAGGGCTGTTTGGTGATGAAATTTTTAAGAAGGCACTAATAAGACAGTCAGAGCCGATTGATGAACTAAGAAAAAGTAATTCATTAGCTGCTGCCCGAAATACAGGAATACTTTCTTCTGCAAGTTCTGTTGGGGCTGCTGCTGTAAAATCTAACACATTTTTTGGCGGACATGAAAAGTAATTTCAGAACAAGAGATAAAACAATAGCTGAACAAGTTTCTTCCATGCGGTGCAAGTATCCTCACTTTTCAACAAACTTTACTTCGCCCAGCAGTATGAAAGTAAGTGGTGTATTACAACCAACCTCCAGAAGCATTGCCTATGAATTTGTTTTGAAATATAATTTGGCTGATAGTCCGAAAACAAAGATTGTTTCTCCTGCCTTGATGAAAAATGATAAGGGTGAAGAAGCACCACACCTTTACTCAAATGAAAACCTTTGCCTTTATCATCCGCAATACCGTGAGTTTAGTCGCACAGATTTTTTATGTGATACAATAATTCCGTGGACATCTTTGTGGCTCTACTATTATGAAGTATGGCACTTAACAGGTGAATGGCTTGGCGGTGGTGAGCATCCAGTAAAATTAAAACCAAAAACAAAATGAGAAGACAAGACAGACAAATAGTAAACGGTGCTTTAATCTTTGGCGGTGCTACGGCACTGGTAGATATTCTTATGCAATGGATGGAGCATAAGGATAAGGGAATTGATTTTACTTGGGATAGCTACAACGGCAAGAGAACCTTTAAGCGTTCTCTTGTGGGAGCTGCTGTGGGTGGTGGCTTAGGTTATGCTCATTACCGCTACCAAATAAGTCAGGAAGCAAAGCTGCCGTTTAACTCTGATGATTATGTAAAAAAGATTTTGACTAAAGAACATTTGAAAGCAAACCCTGCTGCTTTTAAAAGTGTGGTTGCTGCCCGTGAAAGAGTGAAGCAGTGGATGGTTTATAAATTCGGAAATAAACTTGTTGCCTTGCCCGAAGATACTGGATCGTTTTACAAACGAACTGCAATAGCTTCAAACTATGATTTAGATATTGTGCTTCCATTCAAGCGGAGTAGTTATAAATCGTTGGAGGAAATGTATTACTATGTTTATGAAGTGGTAGGAAAAGCATTTGCCGATAGGGCTACTGTAACCAAACAAACAAAAGCTATTGGACTTACTTTTGAAAATAACGGCAACCCGATTCACTTTGATGTTGTGCCGGGAAGGGAAATAAATAATTACGCTGTTGAAAAAGATTTGAACTTGTATGTTAAACCTGACTGGATTTGGCAAAAGGGAAGTTCTTTCAAAACAAATATTGGTTTGCAAAAAAGTATGACAGTGAATAAACCCGAAGCTAGGACTGTTATAAAACTTTTAAAAACATACAGGGATAGAAACAGTTTACCTTTACCTACATTAATTGTAGAGCAGTGTGTTGTTGATGCTTTATCAGAAAATAATTTTGGTGTATATGCTTCTCCAACTGAAAACCTTTTGAACTGCATGGATTTTATTTCAAAAAAGATGGAGAAGAAAAGTTTGATGGATATTGCTAACTCAAATAATAACTTACAGAATAGAATAACGGATTTTCAAAAAAGCTATATTTCAAGCCAATTGAGAAAAGATATTCAGCGTATTGAGGAAAATCCAAGATACATGAGAGAAATATTTGACTGTTGATTAGAGTTCCGTCTGCTGGATGGTGAGTGGGCTTAGGTGTCCAGTAAAGATAAACTGCTCAAGTGTCGAACAAATGATGATAGATATTCGTCAGCCCGGGTGGGTGGGCTGTGCGTTGGCATTTTTAGCTCTTTGTAAGGTTGGCTTTGTGTCAGGGTTTTGTGTGCCTTGCAATGTGGTAAAAATAGTGTGGAGTCGTGTCGGCAAAGTCATGGATGTTTAAATTTTATTAGAATGTCTTTTAGGGTGTCGTACAACTCTTATATAAATAGGCACATGTTTTAGCTTCCCCCAAATTTTATATCCCACCTACAAGTTTGATAATTAAAGATATATAGAAAAAGCAATTTTAAACCCGAATTTTAAAAACCTGCGCTTTTTAAATATCTACGTTCACGAATATTTACACTACCCGGTTTTAATAATCCTTTCTCCACATTATTTTCTCCACCAAACTCTCTCACCCATACCTCACATCACCATCAAATAAAAACCAGCAAAAAAACAAAGCCGGCTCCCCAGCCGGCTTGTTTAAAATTAATAAAAACCAAAGCTATCTTACTGTAGTAATGCTACATTGCCTTTGTAATTCAGCACGGTGTTATTATCGCACATAATGTCGATCATATAAACAAATACATCACTTCCCAGTTTCACCCCTTTATAAGTACCATCCCAGCCAAAGGCTGCATCGTTGGGATTAAAATTAATTTTTTCAAAAACTATTTCTCCCCAGCGGTTGAATAAGCGTAAGCTCTTTACTTTAAACAATCCGGTTCCTCTTGGGTAAAAGCGCTCGTTGTTTCCATCGCCATTTGGTGAAAAGGTATTGGGTATAAATACATTCGTTCCATTACAGATTACATGCACAGTTACATTGTCTTTCGCCATACAACCGCCCTTGTTTTTTACCACTACGGTATATTCCGTTTTTTGATTGGGCTTTACGGTTACAGAATTGGGATCCGGGTATCTGAATATATCACCATTGGGTGACCATATTACAGAGGTTACATCCGAAGAAAGCACCGGCACCAGATCAAGTGTTTGACCAACATTAATGGTTTTGTCTGGCCCGGCTTCCACCGTTGGTACCGGGTAAACCTGCACCCGCACATAGCCGGTGTCTGCAAAGCATCCCCAACGATCCTGGCCAACAACCCGGTAATTGATCGTTGAATTTGGTGTGGCAATGGGTAACGCTATATTACTTTTATTGAGTCCTGTTGAAGGCGACCATTGGAATTGATCTGCACCGGACGCAAATAGTTTTGTATCCTGGCCTACACAAACAGTATCGGTTTGGCTATATTTTATTTTGAAGGGATATTGCAATTTTACTAAAACGGTATCCAGCGCATTGCAACCATGTACACTCGATCCTTTCACAATGTAATTTCTGGCAGAATCGGGCATGGCAAAAGGATTCTCACAATTGGTACAACTTAGTCCGGCAGCAGGGCTCCAGGTATAAGTAGCAGCGCCAGAGGGTTTCAAAATAGTTCCTTTCAAATTACAAATGGTGGTGTCTTTTCCGGCATTTACTGTGGGTATTAAATAGGCTTCGATTGATTTATTTGTAGTACTGATGCAACCGCTGCTATTGGTTACGGTCAACCCGGTATTGTAAACGCCGGCTACCGTATAGTTTTGAATTGTTGGGTTTTGAATCAGTGACTGATTGCCATTACCAAAACTCCAGCTCCAGTTTAATTTGGAGGTATCTGCTACAGTTACAATCCCTTTGAATGTTACAGTGAGTGGTGTACAACCATTGGCCGAGCTGGTAATACTTATTTTTGGAGAAGCCACCACTTTTACCGGAACAGAAGATAGCAGCGAATCGACACATCCGTTTTCAGTTGTTACAATCAGTTTGGGATAATACGTACCAGTGGCGGTGTATTGATGTTCGGGATTTTGAAGTGTTGATGTATTTCCGTCTCCCAACTGCCATGTATAGCTCTTAATAATATCATTGCTTATGGAAGAATCCTTAAATGAAACACTGCCATTGTCGCATATTGGCTTGTCTGAAAAATTGAATCTGGACGTCACCCAGTTGACGGTTACGGTGTCTTTACCCAATACTGGCACCTGGCAACCATCTTTGTCAATCATGATCATTTTGGGTAGAAATATTCCAGGGTTAGTATAGTTGTAAGAAAACACCGAATCTGTGGTACTGATAGTAGTGCCATCATTAAAGTCCCAGATGAAGGAAGTTCTTTCCTGTGTAGTTGCTGAAAAATCTATTTTAACCGGATTACAACCTTTTTGCGGGGTGTAAGTAAAAGTGCCTTTCGGACCGTTTATCAAAATATCTTTTTTCATTACGGCTGTACAACCTCCTTTTGCAGTAGCGGTAAGTGTTACGGTATAAAGTCCGGGATAGCCATAAAAATGGGATGGTTTAAATATTGCGGCAGATGTGCCATCTCCAAAATCCCATGTTTGTGAAACAGCATTGCGAGACAAATTATTAAATTGAATCATTAAGGGTGGGCAAACCGTAAATGAATCACTCATCGTAAAATCGGCTATGGGCGTAACAACGGAAACTACATTGGTTTTAGTGACAGAGTTGGTGCAACCATATTGGTCACGTACAAAAAGATTGACAGAATATTTTCCATCAAGAAGATAACGGTGAGCAGTATTTTGCGCAGTATCCGTAACGCCATCGCCAAAATTCCACAGGTATGTTAGTTTTGGCCCGGTTGACTGGTTACTAAAAACAATGGGACCAGAAGGACAACTTATAGAATCGGATGCGGCGAAATTTGCAACCGGTTTAGAAATGATGAGCGGTGTAACAATATTGATACTATCAGCGCAACCCTTGCTATCGATCACCTTCAGTTTTACGGTGTAGTTGCCTGCGGCGGTGTAGCTATGTTCAAAGGGCGGGGCAGATAAGTTCGCCATAGTTGCATCGCCATAATCCCATAACCAGGTTTTTATTGGGTGCTGGCCATCATCGGTAGATGCATCGTAAAATGTTACCCGGGTATTTAAACAACTGCCGGGTACAGCAGATGAAAACTTAGCTGTTGGTCCGTCAATTCTGGTATAAGTTGGTTTGGATAATGTGTCTTTACATCCCAGTATATCGGTTGTAATTAAACGTACATCATAGTTGCCTGACAATTTATATAAGTGGGTAATACTGCTGCTGGTACTGGATTGTACAGAAATTCCATCTCCAAAATCCCAATCAAAAACTTTTACAGTTGATAAAGGGAGGTTCGTATTAAAAGTAAGATTATTGCCCCGGCAAATAATACTGTCCGATGCAAAGAAGGATGGGATAATATCCACTATTTGAAGTAATTTTTCGGTAGAATATTCACATCCTGCTGCATTATTTTTAACTATTAAACTAACCATATAATCGCCGGGGGATGAGTAGGTGTGTTGTGGGCTATACTCAGTTGACGTATTACCATCGCCAAAATTCCATTTCCATTCATCAGCACCAAGTGAGCGATTGGTAAAAATCCGTTCCAGCGGTCTTGCACAATCGAAGGATTCAGCAAAACGGGCAATCGGCACTTTAATATAAACATAATCAGTAAATTTTAAAGTATCCGGACAGCCACTATTCCAGGCAATTAACTGTATGTCGAAAAAGCCCGTATCGTTATAAACGTGTAAAGGATCGCTTGAAGTAGAGGTGGTGCCATCTCCAAAATCCCATAACCATTTTATAGCGTTGGATGAACTTTCATCTTTAAATTTAATAACAGTGCTGGCGCAGGCATTCAGCGGCGAAGCGCTAAAGTTTACAACAGGCCTGCTATTTGTAATGATGCCTTTTGGCATAATGGCTGAATCAATACAGCCTCCTGCGGTTGTAATCATCACCTTTACCGTAAAAACGCCTTGCACAGTGTAAGTGTGCGTAGGCGCAGCGGCGGTTGAACTGGTGCCGTCTCCGAAATTCCATAAATATTCAGTAACAGGATCAACAGTAGTAACAGTAGAAGAGAAATATTTTGTGTAAGGGACACAGCCACTATCCGGCAAATTTCCAAAGGCAACTTTTGGTTTGGTTATTTTTATAAATTGGTTTTTGATGATTGTATCTGTGCAGCCGTTTGATCGGGTTACAATTAAGCTAACCGTAAAATCGCCAAAACTATTATAAGTATGTGCCGGGTTTAGTGAATCAGAGGTGGTGTTATCTCCAAAATCCCATCGATAGGAGGTTGCATCTAAAGATTGATTAATAAAATTCACCTTGAAAGGAAAGGTGCAATTGGTACTGTCATCAGCAGCAAACGCAGCTTTAGGGGAAGGAACGACCGTAATGGTTTTAAAAACAGAATCGACACAACCACCAAAATAAGCTATCATTTTTATTTGGTAAGTCCCGGTGTCATTGTACAGTTTTACCGGATTAATACCGGTTGAGTTAGTGCCGTCTCCAAAATCCCAGATTACAGATGTAGGAAGTGGGGTGGATGTATTGGTAATAAAGACAGGTTTTCCAAGACAACTAAGATTGTTGAAACTAAATCCCGGAAAAACATTGCCTACGGTAAATGCATCGGTTTTGGTGAGTGTATCCCGGCAGCCTGCCGCATTTACTACTACAAGTTTTACGGCGTAATTTCCAGGAGTTGTATAGGTATGTGTTGGGTTTACCAGGGCAGAAGTTGATCCGTCGCCAAATAGCCATTTGTAAGTAAGCGTGCCAACGCCAATAGAAGTATTCTGAAAGCTGATGGTTACCGGGGCGGTACATGTTGTTGGAACGGTATTGGTAAAATTGGCTTTTACGCCGGAATTAATTTTTATGTATTGAGCTTTGGAAAGGGTATTCATGCAACCCATGGCATTGAATACTCTTAGGGTTGCATTGAAGTTGCCGGAGGTTTTATAAATATGCATTGGATTTTTCGCTGTTGAAGAATAGCCATCTCCAAAATCCCATTGCCAGCTTACAACGGAATCACTCACCCCAATGCTTTGATCTGTAAACTGAACCGGTAGCGGAAAGCATCCAGAAGTGACGGAGGCCGTAAACTTTACTGTTGGCTTGAGAGCAACATCTATATAACGGATCTTTACAATGCTATCAGTTCCTGAATTATTGCTCACTACTAATTTTATGGTATAATGGCTTGCATTAAAATAGGTAACGGATGGATTTTGCAGGTAAGATATGGTTCCATTTCCAAGATCCCATTTCCATTTAGTTGGATTACCCGTTGATTGGTCCTTAAAATTTACAAGTAATGGGGAACATCCCTGAACAGGATTGGCTGAAAAGTTGGCCGTCAGTTGGGCCTGGCTGCTAAAACTAAATAAGGTGAATAACAGCAGGCAATATGCCCTGCTTGCAAAGCTGGTAATCATGATCGGGGAGATTAGATTTTTATTAATTATTGGCCACATTTTACTGTGTACAACACTCTTCTAACTCCAAAAAAAGTATAAAATTGTGTGGAAGCAGGATAAATGCCCCGAAGAATCTGGTGATAAATTAAGTGGAGACCGTGAAAGTTGTAGGTTGATGGTTGCTGGTTTGATCGTTGAAGGTTGAAGGTTGATCGTTGATCGTTGAAGGTTGATGGTTGACGGTTGAAAGTTGATGACCCTTTAGCTCCGTGGTGAAGTGCAAATATTCATCACTCATCATCCATCATTCATCATTCATCACTCATCATCCATCACTCATCATCCATCACTCATCATTCATCATTCATCACTCATCACTCATCACTCATCACTCATCATTCATCACTCACTTACTGTCTTTCCATGTGCAAAACCTTGGGCTCTGTAGTTCCCCAGGGTGCCAGTTGAAGCACGGGCAATGCTTTTTTTGTAAACCGCCATGGTCTGTTAATGAAATTAAATTCAATTGGGGGAGTAGGCGTGTTTAGGTTGATAACTAACTTGCTGTAATCATCATTGCTGGTCCAGGTTCCGGAATATACAACCCCATTTTTTGTGCCGGTCATCGGACCATCATAAAATGAAGTGGTTTTTGTAAGTATAAAACTATATCCGGCGTACTGGCTGGTGATGTCGGCTCCGCCATCAGTTGCCAGATTTACAATAAAATTTTTGTTTAAAATGTTTTCTTCAAACAACGATTCAAGCTGGCTGCGGGATCCGGCGGCAACCGCCAGCTTTTTGCAACTTGCCATACATAGCAGCACTAAAGCAAATGTGATGGCAATAATTAGTCTCCCTTTATATAATAAATCAGACATGGTATTTATTTTATTGCGAATAGATATGGTTGTATTTCTTTGTGGCATAACGGATAAAATATTTTGATTGCAGGGTTTCTCCTGTTGCTTTTTTACATAAATCTTCTGACGAAAAATAACGGCCATGCTCATATATATTATTTTTCAGCCATTTTTGAACGCCACTGTTATCACCTCCAGCGATGTCCTTTTCCAAGGACGGATTTTCTCTTTCAATAGCTGCATACAGTTGCGCCGCATACATACTTCCTAAACTATACGTGGCAAAATATCCAAAACTGCCATGGCTCCAATGAATATCCTGTAAGCAACCTCTTTTATCATCCGGCACGGTTACCCCAAGGTATTTTTGATAATGTTCGTTCCAATATGCTGGTATATCCTTTGTTTCAATCGTTCCATCTATCAGCATTTTTTCAATTTCATACCGAATCATCACATGAAAATGATAGGTTAATTCATCGGCTTCTGTTCTAATCAAAGAGGGAGCCACCTTGTTGATACCTTTATAAAACTGTTCTATTGTGATATTGTTCAACTGCTTTGGAAAGAACGTACGTAATAAATTTAAATTGTGTTCCCAGAAAGGAAGGCTACGGCCAATACAATTTTCCCAAATTCGGCTTTGGCTTTCATGAATGCTTAAACTGCAGTATTCGCTCAATGGAAGTCCATACTGTTCTACCGGTAAGCCCTGTTCATACAACGCATGTCCTCCTTCGTGGATACAGCTCCAGGTCATATTGCCAAAATCTCCTTCATCAACCCGGGTGGTTACCCGCACATCCATACTGCTAAAGTTGGTGGTAAATGGGTGAATACTGATGTCTTGCCTGCCTGCTTCAAAATCAAATCCCATTCTTTTTAATATTTCCATACCAAATTTCCATTGGTCATCTTTATTAAAATGTTGGTGTAGAAATGAGTTGTCAACGGCGGTTTTGTTTTTGATGGAATCCAGCAAAAGCGATAATTGTGGCTTCAAATCGTTGAAAATAGCATCTACAGTTGCAACGGTCAATCCATTATCATAATCATTCATCAACGCATTGTAGGGATGCTGCTCAAAGCCAAGTAGTTCAGCTTCCTGTTTTTTTAACTGAATCAGGTGATGCAGTGGTTGCTGGAAATTTGCAAATGAATTTTCAGTTCGGGCCTGTGCCCAGGCATGGTACGATTTATTAACGGCTTCACTCATCTTTCTTACAAAATCACTGCTTAGCTTCTTATTACGGGTGTAATCCTGCAGGCTCAACTGCACATTTTTTTTCTCAGTTGCGGATAAATCTTCCTTCGAATTTAAGTCCAGCAACAGCCCGCTTAATTTTTCATCTGTAAATTGCTGATGGGCAATTTCGTTCAGTGTAGCAATTTGCTGCCCCCTGAAATCGTTGCCTTTAGCTGGCAAATAAGTTTCCTGGTCCCATTGCAAAACTGCCGAAGCATACTTTACATCGGCTATTTTTTGCATCTTTGTTTTATAATCTGCATACAATTCAGTTGAACTCATCTTATTAATTTTTACAAATGAAAATCCAAGATATAACCAATTTTTTAGAAACAGTGGCGCCCGCAAGTTTGCAGGAAAATTATGACAACGCTGGATTGCTTACCGGAAGTGCTGGTTGGGATTGCACTGGCATCATCACCACATTGGATGCAACGGAAGAAGTAGTGCTGGAAGCCATTCAGAAAAATTGCAACCTGGTAATCGCTCATCATCCCATCATTTTTGGCGGACTAAAAAAAATCAATGGTAAAAATTATGTAGAGAAGTCGGTGATCACTGCTATCAAAAATGATATTGCCATTTTTGCCATCCATACAAACCTGGATCATGTAATGCATGGGGTAAATGGCAAAATGGCCGATGTGCTGGGGTTGATCAACCGGCAGATTTTACAACCAAAGAAAAATTTGGTAAAAAAATTGGTCACATTTGTACCAACCCTGCAAGCCGAAACAGTGCGATCTGCTATTTTTAAAGCAGGTGGCGGACATATTGGAAATTACAGCGAATGCAGTTTTAACTCACAAGGAGAAGGAACTTTTAAGGCGGGGGAAGGCACAAATCCTTTTGTAGGATCGCAGGGGAAAAGGCATACCGAGAATGAAATGAAGATTGAATTGATTTTCCCAGCCTGGCTGGAAGGAGATATTTACAATGCTTTAATAAACGCCCATCCTTATGAAGAGGTGGCTTATGATATTATAAGTTTGGACAATGGTCACCAGCAAACAGGCGCCGGAATGGTGGGCGAACTGGAAGCTGCAATAAGTGAAGTCAACTTTCTGCAACTTCTTCAAAATGCATTTCGTCTTTCCGTTACCAGGCATACGCCATTGACGGGCAAATTGGTGAAAAAAGTAGCCCTGTGCGGAGGGGCCGGCAGTTTCCTGATTGGTGCTGCAGTGGCCTCGGGAGCCGATTTTTATGTAACCGGGGATGTGAAATACCATGAGTTTTTTGATGCAAACGGACACCTGGTAATTGCGGATATCGGTCATTATGAAAGTGAACAGTTCACGATTGAACTGTTATTTGATATTTTAAGTGAAAAATTCCCTAACTTCGCCGTCCAAAAATCAGGTGTTAAAACCAATCCTGTAAACTATTTTGTGGCGGCTTCAAAGTCTCAATAGACTGAGAAAGCAAGAAAAGTTGAAAAATGGTTTGCAGTACAATGGAGTGACAGACAACCTGACTGACTGCGTCAAGCAGACAGAAATGTTGATCAGGAATTTAACGTTGGTAAGCAAATAAAAAACAAAAAATTTCAAACAAAATATATGGCCGCAGTAAAAGATTTCTCAGTTGAAGAAAAATTAACAGCTCTTGTAAATCTGCAAAAAGTAGATTGTAAGCTGGATGAAATTCAAATTCTGAAAGGTGAATTACCGATAGAAGTAAAAGATCTGGAAGATGAAATTGAAGGTTTGCACGCCCGTCAAACCCGTGTTGAAGAAGAGATCAATGGGATGCAGGAATTTATTAACCAGAAGAAAGAAGCGATTAAAGAAGCCGAAGCGCTGGTAAAAAAATACGAGAAGCAAAGCGATAACGTAAAAAACAACCGTGAGTTTGAAGCAATCAATAAAGAGATTGAAATGCAAACGCTGGAAGTGAAACTTTGCGAGAAGCATATTAAAGATGCTACCGAAGAAATTGGCGAAAAAGCAAGACAATTAGAATCAGCAAAAAAAGCAGTGGCTGTTAAAGAAAATAATTTGTCTGGTAAGAAGGGCGAGTTGGAAAAAATTATCAACGAAACTGAAAAAGAAGAAAAGCAGTACAACAAACTGGCGGAAGAAGCAAGAGGCCACGTGGATGAGCGCCTGATTTTAAGTTATGATCGCATCCGCAAAAACTATCGCAATGGGTTGGCAGTAGTGCCGGTGGAAAGAGATAGCTGCGGTGGTTGTTTTCATGCCATCCCTCCACAAAAACAAAGTGAAATAAAATTGCGTAAAAAAGTAATCGTTTGCGAAAACTGCGGACGTATTCTGGTTGATACTGATCTGAACGATAGTATTGAAATCAAATAAGCACTCATTCAATACAAATATTTTAAAAAAAGCACTTCAACAATTGAAGTGCTTTTTTAGTTTAATTAACTACTTAAAAATTAATGCTGAAAATCTGCTTGAGCAGCGATAAAAAAAACTAATTTGCCAGTTGATATGCTTCACAAACTACACATACAGAATTACGCCATCATAGATGAGATTGCAATTGATTTTTCATCGAACCTCAACATCATTACCGGTGAAACCGGTGCCGGTAAAAGTATTTTAATGGGTGCCCTTAGTCTGATACTGGGCGAGCGTGCAGGCAGCGCTACGTTGATGAATACAGAAAAGAAATGTGTGGTGGAAGGTTATTTTAAAGCGAAAGATAATAAACAGGTGAAAGGCTTTTTGAAGACGCATGAACTGGATATTGAAGAGGAATTGGTGGTAAGACGAGAGATTGCAGTAAATGGAAAATCAAGGGCTTTCATCAACGATACACCTGTTAATTTAAACCAGTTGAAAGAGTTGAGTTCGATGCTGGTAGATCTGCACCAGCAGTTTGATACACTGGAATTGGGCGACAATGATTTTCAACGGCAAGTGATCGATGCTTTATCGGGAAATATTGATCTGTTGCAGGATTACCGGACTGTGTACAACGCTTACACGAAATCAAAAAAGGAATTGGCTGCACTTGACTTAGAACAGCAAACGGCCAACGCAGCATTGGATTATAACCAGTTTTTATTTGATGAACTGGATGAAGCCGGACTGAAAGAAAATGAACTGGAAGAGCTGGATGCGGAGATCAAATTGTTGACAAATGCAGAGTCGATTAAGCAACAGTTGAATGCTATTTATTTCGAATTGAAGGATAGTGAATTGCCGATTGTACAGCAGTTGAAATCATTGAGCAATAAGTTGCATGCGCTGGAAGTGTACCATCCCTCAGTTGAGGAACTTCACAAGCGTTTAGGCAGTGCACAGGCGGAATTGCAGGATATTGGTGATGAACTGGAAAGCATAGACGAAGGCGTTCATTACAATGCAGAAAGAATACAGGTAGTAAATGATAAAATATCGATCGGTTACAAATTATTAAAAAAGCACGCCGTAAATACTACCAATGAATTATTGGCCATTAAAGAAAGCCTGCAGTTGAAACTGAATGAGATTTTAAACATTGGTGAAGCCATTGCATTAAAAGCAAGGCAGGTGCAGGAATTATTGGACCGCTGTAACACAATGGCGGAGGCTATTTCTGTTAACAGGCATAAATCGATCAAACCCTTTACCGAGAAAGTGAATGGTTTGTTGGCACAGGTAGGAATGCCCAATGCACAAATAAAAGTTCAGCTACAAAAGGAATACTTGCATATAAACGGTTGCGATGGTATTGAGTTTTTGTTTGATGCGAATAAAAGTGGCCGTTTTGAACCGTTGAGCAAAGTGGCAAGTGGGGGGGAATTGAGCAGGATTATGCTTTGTATTAAATCGCTGGTTGCAAAAAAATTACAATTGCCTACATTGATATTTGATGAAATTGATACAGGTATCAGTGGTGAAGCGGCCAAACAAGTGGGGCTAATCATGAAGGATTTATGCCACTCACACCAGTTGATATCCATTACCCACCAGCCTCAGATTGCGGCTAAAGCAAATGCGCATTATTTTGTATATAAGGCAATTCAGGGTGATAAAATCACTACTTCAATACGCCTTTTAAGCAAAGCAGAGCGCATAAACGCCATTGCCCAAATGCTCAGCGGCGAAAAGCCAACTGCGGCTGCGTTGGAGAATGCACGGGAGATGGTTGGTGATGTATAGAAATTTTCGGGTAGGCGTGAAGGTGGGTTTAAAATTGAAGTTTCAATTTAAAATGAGCAGAACCATTGCTTTATAAAAAAATACTGCTGCTGTTATTGATTATTGCAGCAATGTGGTCCGCCTATCAACTGCAGGAATATTTCAAGGTCATCCTTCCTCCCAAAAAATCACTGCCACACCTGTTTTTATTCCTATTGATCTGTTGCATAACAGTTTTTTTGCTGGCATTTATTGCAGGTTTTGCGATAATTTATTTTAACAATTTTTTCTTTGAAAAATAAGAATGCTATTTTTACCGCTCAAATAAATAAAACATGCCATACAATTTACTTAAAGGAAAGAAGGGAATCATTTTTGGTGCATTAGATGAAAAATCAATCGCCTGGAAAACCGCCATACGTTGCCATGAAGAAGGAGCCGAAATATTATTGACCAATGCCCCGGTAGCAATGCGGATGGGCGAAATAAATAAATTGGCAGAAATCATCAATGCGCCAATTGTTCCATGTGATGTTAGCAGCGATGAAGACGTTTTAAACCTGTTTACAAAAGCAAAAGAGCATTTTGGAGGAGGGGTAGATTTTGTATTACATTCCATCGGTATGAGCCTGAACGTTCGTAAAGGCAAGCATTATACAGATATAGATTACAGTTTCAATGCAAGAACTTTGGATATATCTGCTATGAGCCTGCATCGGGTATTGGCAACCGCTATGAAGCTGGATGCCATTAATGAATGGGGCAGCGTGGTGGCATTATCGTATATAGCTGCACAGCGTGTGTTTCCTGACTACAACGAGATGGCTGACGCCAAAGCCTTGCTGGAGAGTGTTGCCCGTAGTTTTGGGTATCATTATGCTGTTGCAAAGCATGTAAGGGTAAATACCATCTCGCAGTCGCCTACAAGAACTACTGCGGGTAGCGGTGTTAAGGGGTTTGACGGCTTTATCAATTATGCAGAAAAAATGAGTCCGTTGGGAAATGCCAGTTCTGAAGATTGTGCCAACTATTGTGTTACCTTATTCAGCGATCTTACCAGGATGGTCACCATGCAGAACCTGTTCCATGATGGAGGTTTTTCTTTTACTGGCGCTACCCAGGCCATCATTGAGCAAATGGAAAAATAATAAAGTAAGCTTTAATTTTAATTTATGACGGATTGGATAGAAGTGGTAGGACTTTCAGGCTCTGTTTTAAGCAGTGTTACCTTTATGCCACAGGTTTATCAAACCTGGAAAACAAGAAGCGTAGGCGATCTGAATTTATCAATGATGCTGATTGTGTTTTTGAGTACGGTGATCTGGTTGATTTATGGAATAGGAAAAGATTTGATGCCGGTTATCATTGCCAATGGTATTATTTGTTTCCTGTCGCTACTGCTGATCTACTTTAAATTTAAATTCTCCAAAAAATAAATTCAGGTTGAATTAATACGAAAGCCACCAACTTAAAAAATTGGTGGCTTTTATTATCAGGTATTTTATGCAACGACTGGCGGGTTCCGCAGGTTGTGCAGCAAATGATCGCTAATATTCATCTTCATTAAAAAAGAAGTCTTCCTGGCTCGGGTAGTCGGGCCAGATATCTTCCAGTCCCTCGTAAACCTCACCTTCATCCTCCAGTTCCTGCAGGTTCTCAATTACTTCAATAGGGGCACCACTTCTGATGGCAAAATCTATTAGTTCATCTTTGGTTGCCGGCCAAGGAGCATCTTCTAAATGGGAGGCTAATTCTAGTGTCCAAAACATCTTCTTAGTGTATTTAATTTTTGCAAATGTAAAAGTTTGGTGGAATTAAACAAATGTGTTTTTTAACAGAGGTAAATTTGCAACACAAAAAACTATCAAATATTATCAATCATGCCACATTAATTCTTAATTATTAATTACTTTAGCCAGATGCTTACAGCTACAAATATTATTAAAAATTACGGAGTCCTGCCTGTTTTAAGAGGAGTAGACATTCAAATAAAAAAGGGTGAAATCATCAGCATCGTTGGGTCCTCGGGAGCCGGTAAAAGCACGCTGCTGCACATTCTTGGCACATTAGACAAAGCTGATCAAGGTTCTGTTAGTTTGGAAGGACAACGAATTGAAGCACTTTCCGGAAGTAAATTATCGGCTTTCAGAAATAAAAACATCGGCTTTGTTTTCCAGTTTCACCACTTATTGCCAGAGTTTTCTGCGCTGGAAAATGTATGCATTCCGGGTTGGATTGCCGGCAGCAAAAAAAAAGAAATAATTGAAAAAGCAACTAATTTGTTAACAACTTTAGGGCTTTCTAACCGGTTAGAGAACAAACCTCAGCAACTTTCGGGTGGAGAACAGCAAAGAGTGGCGGTTGCAAGAGCGTTAATCAATAATCCATCGATCATCATGGCAGATGAGCCAACCGGTAATTTAGATAGCTCCAATGCAAGGGAATTACACCAGCTATTCATAGACCTGCGCAACAAATTCAACCAGACTTTTTTAATTGTAACACACAACGAAGAACTGGCCCAAATGAGTGATCGGATACTACATATGAAAGACGGGCGGATAATCAATTAGCTAATTAGCTAATGCGATAATTTGCTAATTTTTTAAATGGTAGTAGCCCGTAAATCCGGATTACAGCCATTCTGATTTTTTTTGTATAACTATTTAGGGTGTGGTAATTTCGAGAGAGTGCGCATCTCATTAGCTCATTAGCACATTAGCAAATTAGCACATTAGCACATCAGCACATTACCACATTTGCTAATTAACTCGTGGTTTCCATTCCATTTCCGGCACACCCAATAAATGTGCAGCATAACGGCTTAATACAAATAGATAGTCGCTTAGGCGATTGATGTATTTTATTACCAGTGGGTCAACAAATAATTCATGCTCCTGCATATTTACACAAAGCCTTTCAGCACGCCTGCACACACATCTTGCAACATGCATGGTGGAAACAGCCTGGTGGCCACCGGGAAGAATAAAATGTTTCATTGCCGGTAAAACCTCGTTCATTGCGTCAATTTCTTTTTCCAACAACACAACATCCGCTTCTTTTAAATCCGGTATTTTCATCAAAGGCTCCTTATCCGGATCGCAGGCCAGTGATGACCCCACCGTAAACAAGCGGTCCTGTATTTCTTTTAGTATTTCCCTCGTAGGTTCGTGTGTAAACAGATCGCTTACAAGACCAATATAGGAATTTAGTTCATCTACGGTACCATAGCTTTCGATACGTAAATGGCTTTTAGGAACTTTGGTACCACCGATTAAACTTGTTTTACCAAGGTCGCCGGTTTTTGTATAAATCTTAAGTGCCATCTTTATTTAATGATTGTGTATAACCGGCAACAAAAAAGCAGGAGAGTAGTTTAAAAAGTTCAAAAAAATCTACACCAATTGAGCGATTACGGATGGATGCGTATTGATTTTATCTGTTTCTATAACGCCATCCCTTAACCGAACAACTCTATGGGCAAAAGCGGAAATATCTTCTTCGTGGGTAACTAAAATAACCGTGTTGCCATCGTTGTGAATCTTACCTAAAATGTCCATGATCTCGTGCGATGTTTTTGAATCAAGGTTTCCGGTTGGTTCATCCGCTAAAATAATAGCAGGATTGTTGATGAGCGCCCTTGCAATGGCTACCCGTTGGCATTGTCCGCCGCTGAGTTCGTTTGGTTTGTGCGTACTACGGTCTTCTAATTTCACCTGTTTTAAAACGGCCATTGCCCTTTCCGTTCTTTCAGCTTTACCAATACCGCTATAAATGAGCGGTAAGGCTACATTTTCGGCAGCAGTTAGCCGCGGCAATAAATTGAACTGCTGAAATACAAAACCGATTTCTTTATTTCTTACTTCTGCAAGGTCATTATCGGGCATGCTGCTCACATCTTTCCCGTTCAGTATATATTTGCCTCCGGTGGGTGTATCAAGGCAACCTAAAATATTCATCAAGGTTGACTTTCCTGAACCACTGGGCCCCATTAGGGCTACATATTCGTTTTTAAAAACATCCAGGTCAATACTTTTTAGCACCTGCAGTTCCTGTTTGCCAAGGAAATAACTTTTAACGATTTTTTCCAGATGAATAATTCCCTGCATATTGCTTAATTAAAGGTGATTGATTGTTATGTACGGTTGTATTGTTAATTGATGTATAATTGTATTTGAAAATTAAAAGATACCTGATTGAACAATGGTTGTGTATCAAAATCCGGGGGCTATTTTAAAATCTCCTAAAGTTGTATTTTAAAATAATATGACCTTTCAAAAATCTAACAACCATTTATCTCTTTATCACTTTAGGAACTTTAAAAAACTGTTCGTCATGCAATGGAGCATTTTTTAAACCCTCCTCCCGACTTATGCTACCTTTCACTTCATCTTCTCGCAATACATTTATATTGCAACTCATGTGAAGCAAGGGCTCAACTCCTGTGGTGTCTAATTCATTGAGTTTTTCTACAAATTGAATCATTTTTTGCAGATCGTTTTTGATGCCAGCTTTCTCAATGTCATCAAACTGGAGCCTTGCCAGATTAGCTAATTTATCTACCAATGTGTCATTTACTTCCATCAAACAAAAATAACGGATTCGATTTAGATGCCATCAATATTAGTATAAATGGTTTTACCAGTTGTATTGCATTGCACCTGAACGGATAACCGGGGTTTAGGGGAAGACGTAAAATTTATTTTTATAAAACTTAGCCGGAATTATTCCAACTAGCTGTGGCGATAGACAATTGACTTTTGTTATCTTCGCCGTCCTTATGTTAAAAAAGAAAGAAATAGTAATGAGCGGCATCAGGCCAACAGGCTTTTTGCATCTGGGGAATTATTTCGGAGCCATCCGGAACTATATAAAAATGCAGGATGATTTTGACTGTTATTTTATGGTGGCCGATCTGCATTCGCTCACCACACATCCCGACACAAAAGAGCTGAAAAAAAATGTTCACAGGGTATTGGCAGAAAATATTGCTTGTGGATTAAATCCTGAAAAAGTAGCCTTGTATTGTCAAAGCCAGGTGTATGAAACCTCCGAATTGTATTTATACCTGAATATGCTGGCTTATATTGGGGAGCTGGAGAAAACTGTAACATTCAAAGATAAAATCAGGCAACATCCGGAAAATATAAATGCAGGGTTATTGACCTATCCCGTTTTGCAGGCAGCAGATATTATCCTTCATCGTGCTAAATATGTACCAGTAGGGAAAGACCAGGAGCAACATTTAGAAATGGCAAGAAACTTTGCCAACAGGTTCAATCATCGCTACGGTGAAATTTTTCCGGAGCCACAAGCTTTTAATTACAACCAGGTGTTGGTGAAAGTTCCCAGTCTTGATGGCGTTGGAAAAATGAGTAAAAGTGAGAACCAGATGGCCACTTTGTTTTTGTCGGATGAGGATGATATGATCAGGAAAAAAGTAATGAAAGCCCAAACCGATAGCGGACCTGTTGAGGCGAACTCTGTAAAACCAGATTATATTGAAAATATATTCGGGCTGATGCAATTGGTAAGTGCTGCCGATGTAATAGCGAAATTTGAAGGCGATTACAATAAATGCACCATCCGCTACGGAGATATGAAAAAGCAGTTGGGTGAGGATATGGTAAATTTTATCGCCCCAATCAGGCAGAAGGTGGATGCGATTTTGGATGATGAGCAATATTTAAAATACGTAATGGAAAAGGGAGCAGATAAGGCAAGGGTAAGCGCAAAAGCTACGATGGACCTGGTAAGAGCCGCAATGGGACTCAATTATTAACCGGGCGTTTACATCTGGGGTCTTAGCTGCTACTGTTAAGTTGAGTGTGAATGGTCTAAATTTCACAATTGACCATTGGGCATTCACAAATCACACTGTCATTTTAAGTGTAACATAATACTGGTTTGAAAAAAATATCCATTCAGTTGGCAATTTATTTTTATCAGGAAATATTATAATGTTTGCTTACTTTCAATTCTAAAGCAGCAATCAATTTTTAATTTTAAATTTTATCCTTAAGTGGATGGGGGCATGGCAAAATCAAAGAAACCAAAGCATATAGCAGTAGCCGGAAATATTGGCGCAGGTAAAACCACGTTAACAGAAATGTTGAGTAAACACTACAGGTGGATACCGCAATTTGAGGATGTGGATCACAATCCTTATTTAAACGATTTTTATGACGACATGCCAAGGTGGAGTTTTAACCTTCAAATATTCTTCCTGAACAGTCGCCTGAACCAGTTGCTTGAAATTCATCGCGGCACGGAAACCGTTATCCAGGACAGAACGATTTACGAGGATGCCAATATATTTGCGCCCAACCTGCATGATATGGGATTGATGGGCAAGCGGGATTTTGATAATTACTATAAGTTTTTTGAAACATTAAAATCAATGGTTCAGCCTCCCGATTTATTGATATATCTAAAAGCATCAGTCCCAACACTGGTAGCCCAAATTCAAAAAAGAGGCAGAGAATATGAAGAAAATATCCGGCTGGATTATTTGAAAAAATTAAATGATTATTACAACAATTTTATTGAGACTTATAAAGAAGGCCCGTTATTAATCATTGATGCTGATACCACCAAGTTTGCAGAAAATGAAGAACATCTTGGCCAGATCATTACTAAAATTGACTCCACCTTATTCGGACTGTTTTAAAGACAGGGAAGCTGCAAAAGGAGGGATTGCAGCGATTTGCAGGTGATGAAAATATCAAGGGAGTTTTTCTCCCTTTTTTTGTTGAAAATATTTTGGAAGAAAAGAGCTGATTAGTCGATGAGTTGATTTTTCATTGCATAAAAAACAAGGCCAACCGAATTTTTAACCCCAAAGCGCTCCATTAAACGGTCTTTAATGGCCTCTACCGTACGGGCACTGATGTCCATCTTAATTGCAATCTCTGAAGCTGTAAATTCCATGCAAACCAACGTAAGCACTTCTTTTTCCCGGTCGCTGATAACCACTTCTGAGCTAAGATTGGGATTGAATTTCTGCTTGCTATAATTTTTCTTTATCAATACTTTATTTACAAAAGGGTTCAGAAAAAAGCCGGTACTCATCACATCCATGATAGCTTTTTTTATTTCTGAAGGTTCAGTGCTTTTTAAAAGGTATCCCGCTGCGCCGCAATCCATTAAATGTCCTACGAAGCGTTCATCCTCATACATCGTTAATATAATTACCCTGATATTAGGAAAATCTCTGGTGATTTGTTTGGTGGTGTCGATGCCGTCTTTTACAGGCATCCTCAAGTCGCACAAAACAACGTCGGGAGCTGCCTCCGGTATATTTGATAACAATTCTGCACCATTGTCTGCTTCTAAAACAAATTTGATATTTGGATAAGGACGCATGGAAAGGATAACTCCTTTTCGAAAGATTTTGTGATCGTCTGCGATAGCTACTTTAATTAAATTCATACAATTTGCGTGGTGCAAAATTAAGAAAACATATTGGTTTTGGCTGTTGTAATTCCCAACCCGTGTTAACAAATATCAATCCATAAATCTGGCACTCAGATTTATAGACGATAAATTGATAAACGGATTAGTTAGAAAGTGGCATCCTTTGGAATCTCCAATGTTACCTTGTAATAAGTGTGACTCGGGTCAATTTCAAAAAATATACGACCATTCAAAACTTTAATTCTGCTTGCAATATTTTTTAATCCAAGTCCGTGAGAAACCTGATTCAATCGCTCAAATTCTGTTTGCACAATTCCCTGTCCATCGTGGTGCAGTCTTAAATAGGTATGGGTTGCATTGGCATTCTGGGTAAGGTGAATGAAACCTGAACTGCTGTGTTTTAATATATTGTTCACCAGTTCCTGTAAAATTCTAAAAATCAATAGCTCTTGCTCTAATTTTAGTCTCGTGCGATAGTCATGAAAACGAACGGAAGCATTCAATGTACCACTACCATTGATTTTTTGAAACAAGTCACTCATAGCGCTTTCAAGTCCGAAATTTTTAAGTGTCGGCGGCATCATGCTATGGCTTATATTCCTGATTAACTGGATCGCATCATCAATAATTTGCTTTGCACTAAAAATAGATTGCAACTGTGCAGCCGGCTCCTGGTTAATCATGTTCTCATTCAGGTATAAACGGGCCGTTGCCAGCAAGGGGCCAACATCATCGTGTAAATCTGCTGCAATTCTATTTCGTTCTTCTTCCTGATATTTTATGGAGGCATTTAATAAAATTTTTTGTTTTTCATCCTCCATGGTTTTAAGCTGGTTGTTAAACCGAATCACCTTGCGTTGATGAAGAATTACAAAAAATACAATGCTGAGTGTAAGCCCAACCATCGCCAACGTGCCAAACAGCATGATGGCAGGGTATCCCGAAGGAGCAGCGTTGGTAGTGGCTTGTAAAAAAATCATTGAGTGGTTTAGAAGGTGGCTTTATTTGTAAATTAAAAATTCGTATCCAATTCAAGGTTTACATTGATATTAGTATCGTCATCATTTTTTTTAAAATTTTTGGCAACAATAACAGCCACACATAACAAAGTATTTTTAAGAATTGTAAATGTGCCATAAATGTCATTATACAATATTTTATTTTCTGAATTTTGCAAAAGCATTTTTGAAAATAGAAATAGGAAGAAATTACCAGTGGAGAATATTAAAAAAGCAACTGCAATCCAAAAAGCGTGTGATTGGTAAATTGGATATTTGGTATTGTACTTCATCTTTTCATAAAAAAACAATAAAATGATAAAGGGAAATAAAATACACTCGAATGCCAAGGGGTAATAAGTAAAAGGCTGTTTCATGGAAGTGAAATAATCAAATATAGAAAATACAATAAATGGAAAGAATAAAAAATTTACGACCTGTTTTAATCTGGGCTGTCTTATATTGTAAGCAAAAAATTGAGAAATTAAAGCAAATTCTGCAATTAAATAAAATCTGTTGTATAAGAGATAGGTTGAATAAGACTTGAAAACATAACGAAGCAATAATAACAACACAATGGATAAAAAAAGGACACTACTGTACACAAAAAAAACCTTTAAATCTTTTGAATCACTTTTTTTAAGAAAGTATAGACCAAAGATGAAAGGCATTGACTCAGATAAGTAGACTATATAAGGGAGTAATGAATTTATAAAATCGTTTTTAATTATTTTACTAACGAATTTATAGAATAAAAATTACATCCTCTTTTTATTTTCTAATTATGACTGGAAAAATTCGATTGTATCCCATTGCATTTGCATGTGTGAAATAGTTTTTTACAGGTTATAGTTAATAGTTTCGATGTAAACTTGCTTTAAAAATTAAACCTGAACAACGGGTAAAAAGCACTTATGAATGCTGATTTTCTCGCTAAACATAGCACCAGTAAGCTTTTGAGGGAAAATACGTGGTACAATAACTAATAAAACTGGGGTAAATATACCAATGGGATATAGTAAAATTACTATGGAGATAGCAGTATCTTTACGAACGTAAAAATACCTATGTCAAGAAAATAGTAAAAGAAATTATTATTTAATCAAAATGAAAGAAATTCCAGGTGATAAAATAAATGGGTGAACCTCGGCGTTTTACAAGTTGAGCATTGAAACGGCATCATGAAGAGGATGTTAGATTAGGGGAGGTATCTAGATGTTATTTCGAAAATTAGTTGATTGACACTAGTTGCACAAGCACAAACAGGTTTTTGACAGAAATATTGGTGATTCGGTTTTTTAATAGTTTATTGGATTTGGATTGGATTTGAATACATAAACTTAGGTGAACCAATGTCAATCAACTTAAACAAAGATAAAATGGAATATAAAACCGATTATGAGCAAATTTACTCTTTTTTGATTATGTAGTATTTACGTTGTTATATGTAAATGTGCTTGTCTGACAAGTATTTCGCCTATAAATACGGAGGTAAAAATACGTATTAGTAAAATAAAGATACTAAAAAAATAGGGTGAATGATATTCTAAATTGGTTTTTAGTGGAATAACATTAATTTAATTTTCCGATTGAAATTCAATCCAAATCTTTTTTGTTATATTTATCACATAAAACATTCTCCTGTAAAGAATTAACTCCAATACTTATGTCGATGACAGCCAATTATCTTATAAAAATTGCAATTGCAGATGACCATAAAATTTTCCGTGATGGAATTAAAATGGCGTTATCGGGGCGTGAAAATTTAAAAATGTTGTGGGAAGCCGAAGACGGAAAAGATATGATGCATAAGATTGCAATCAAAAAGCCGGACGTTCTGCTAATGGATATCAGAATGCCGGAAATAGATGGAATCAACGGGATTGAAATGATTCGTAAGGAATTTGAAAACATCAAGATTATAGTGCTTACCATGTATGATGATCAACAGATGATCAGCAAAATGATGGAAATGGGTGCAAATGCTTATCTAACCAAAACGACGGATCCAGATGAGATTTATGTGGCTATCCTTACCTGTATGAACGACGACTTTTACTTTAATGATCTTGTGAATAAGGCGGTAATGGGTAAATTGATGCAGAAAAAGAATGTGCGCCAGCATTATGGAACCAACATTGCCATCCAGTTTAATGAAAAGGAAATAAAAATTTTGCAACTATTGGCAGAAGATAAAACTACCGAAGAGATTTCGAAAGTTATATTCCTAAGCCCCAGAACAATTGAGACGATCCGGCAAAATATGAAAACAAAGGTGAACGCAAAAACAATAGGAGGATTACTAATGTATGGTATGCGCAATAAATTAATTGAATGAGTAGATTATTTAAATAAATTCCGGGCCTTCTTTCTTCCCATGTCAATACAATCATGGTTCACCCATTTGTAAAGTCAATGGAATACAGGCTGGTAGAACGTTTGGTTTATAATGGACATTTTTCTTTTAACTACTTTTTTGCTTATTGTCAGTATAATCCCCTGTTCTTGTAGTAATTTTCCTATCTAAAACAAAAGGTAAATGTCCTACATTGTAATCGATTTAAATGACCGACCTTGCAGATATAACCTAGTTAAACTCCTATGAACCAACGAAATTTTTTTTATGTCAGTTAACGAAACAAATTTGGACCCTATCAAGGTATTAATAGCAGACGATCATGTATTGTATCGTGCTGGAGTAAAAACTGCTTTAAGTACAAAAAAAGATGTGAAAGTAATTGCAGAAGCAGACAATGGTATGCATTTATTGAACATGCTAAAAATGGTACAGCCCGACGTGATTTTACTTGATATTCAAATGCCCGTAATGGATGGTATCGGGGCTTTACCCGAAATAAAGAAGAATTGGCCACATATCAAAGTAATTATGCTTACAATGATGGACGATCATAGTATGATTACCAAACTGATGGAATTGGGCGCCAATAGCTATCTGTCCAAGACGAGCGATAGTGAGATTATATATGAGGCAATTAAGACATGCTTTGAACAGGAATACTATTTTAATTCGCTTACCAACAAAGCCTTGCTTACTAATTTAAAGCAACGCAATAACTTGATGCCCCAAAAAATTGCACCACTTGAAGCTCATTTGAATGATAAGGAAATGCTTATTCTGAAATTGATGTGTGAAGAAAAAAGTACAAAAGAAATTGCCGATATAGTTGACCTCAGCCCACGTACGGTAGAGGCTATCCGTGACAAATTGAAAGTTAAAACAGGTTCAAAAAGTACTGCAGGCCTTATCATGTATGCGGTAAAAAACAATATACTTAATGACGAATTATAAATTGCTGGAAGTGATTAGTATTGAGTTTCGAAAAGATTGAAACAACTGTCCCACCAAATGGTGGGATTTTTTTTGTTATCCTTAAATGATAGTTGATGCGGTTATGCTGTAGACTAACAAATTCAATCTTGCTTTTTACCACCTTACCTTTGCCACATGAATTATTTTAATTACAATGGTAAAGTGTTTAAAGAGGGTAGCCCGATCATTGGAGCAGATAACCGTGGACTGCGATATGGTGATGGCTTGTTTGAAACAATGAAAATGAAAAATGGTCAACTCGTTTTTGAAGATGAGCATTTTGCCCGGCTATGGAAAGGGATGAAAGTATTACAGTTTGAGATACCCAAACATTTTACCGTAGATAGCTTACGGCAGGAAATTATTACGTTGGCTAAAAAGAATGGTCATGAAGCGGCTGCCAGAATCCGGTTGAATTTAATTCGGGGCGATGGCGGTTTATATGATGCCAAAAATCACGTGCCGAATTTTATCATCCAAACATGGCAACTGCCGGAAGGAAATGGGCAATGGAATGGTAACGGCCTGGTATTGGGAATTTACGAAGATGTGAAAAAGAGTTGTGATATTTTAAGCAATATCAAGCACAATAACTACCTGCCCTATGTAATGGCTGCGCTGCATGCAAAAAAGGAAAAATGGAATGATGCCATCGTATTAAATACAAACGGGCGGATTTGTGATACTACCATTGCCAATGTTTTTATAGTAAAAGATAATATAGTTTATACACCTTCATTAAGTGAAGGATGTGTTGCAGGTATCATGCGAAAAATAATCATTAAGAAATTGATGGATTCAGCCTGGCAATTGGTGGAGAAAGATTTGACAATCGATGACTTGTTAAATGCCGACGAGGTTTTTTTAACCAATAGTATTTATAACCTGCGTTGGGTGCAAAGCATTGGTGATAGCGTTTATCAACCCACTATTTCAAAACAAATATATAGCGAGGTAATTCAAACTATTTTATAGTGCTGCTGTTTACACAACAGTGCGAAAAAACGATTTAACAGCAGTAGTAATCTGAATGATGGAAAATAAGCAAAAAGTAAATATCAGTTGGTTTCGACGGGATCTTCGTTTGCACGAAAATGCTGCGCTGTATCATGCACTCAAGGATGGCAATCCGGTAATTCCGATTTTTATTTTTGACAAAAATATTCTGGATCTATTGGACGATAAGGCCGACAGAAGAGTAGAGTTTATACATGCGGCGCTTGAAGAGATGCAGCAGCAACTGCTAAAAATAGGTTCCACTTTAGAAGTGTATTATGGAACCCCGATGGAAGTTTTTAAGAGCCTGGTGGCTAAATATAATGTAGAAAAGGTTTTCACTAACCATGATTATGAACCTTATGCTTTAGAAAGAGAGCAGATTATTCAGTCTTATTTAGAAAGTGAAAATGTATCACTCACTACCTATAAAGACCAGGTGTTGTTAGAGAAGGATGAAGTGTTAAAAGATGATGGTAAACCATATACTGTTTTTACACCCTATAGCAGAAAGTGGAAAGCAATATTGACAGATTTTCACCTGAAGCCTTTTCCTACAGAAAAGTATTTTAGTAATTTTTACAAGCAGCAGGCAAAGGGGATCCCGGATTTATCTTCGATGGGATTTAAAGTGGTTGATAAGCCTTTTCCTTCAAAATTATTAAACGAAGAACTGGTTATAAAATATGCAGATCAACGGAATTTTCCGGCGATAGCGGGCACTTCAAAACTCGGTGTACATTTGCGATTTGGTACAATCAGTATTCGGGAACTTGCATTGAAAAGCAGGGGGCTTTCCGAAACTTATTTGAACGAATTGATCTGGCGTGATTTCTATCATATGATTCTTTGGCACTTTCCACATATTGGCCATTACAAAGCATTTAAACCTCAATACGATGCAATTGAATGGAGAAAAGATGAAGGTGGTTTTGAGCGCTGGTGCAAAGGTGAAACCGGTTATCCGATAGTGGATGCCGGTATGCGGGAGTTGAATGAAACTGGCTTTATGCACAACCGGGTACGCATGATCGTAGCGTCTTTTCTTACCAAACATTTATTGATCGACTGGCGTTTGGGAGAAGCGTATTTTGCACAAAAATTACTCGACTTTGATTTGCCAGCCAACAATGGCGGATGGCAGTGGGCGGCCGGAAGCGGATGTGATGCGGCACCTTATTTCAGAATATTCAATCCTTACCTACAAACACAAAAGTTTGATCCAAAGTTTGAATATATAAAAAAATGGGTCCCCGAATTTCAGGAGTTTACTTACCCAAAGCCAATGGTGGTGCATGAAGAAGCGAGAAAGCGATGCCTGAAAGTGTATGGTAAGGCCTTAAAAAAAGAATAAAAAATTGATTTACAGGACTGGAATGTTTTTCTGACTCAGATTAAACGGATCAGGAAAATTGAGTAACACCGGTTTTCAAGTTCCTAATCACTATCCTGCAGAAAGTGTTTTGCTGATTGCAATATTTATGAGAATTTTTAAGTTAAGAAAATCAAAACCAAAACCGTTGCAACTGAAATCAACAATGAATATAAATAAAGCGACTTTAAGCTGAATTTATCAATTACCCAAAAAGACAGGGAAACAACTGGTAATATAAACATCAAAGCAATGAGCGGAAGCCAAAGCATTTCAAAAATTGCACCAATAAAAGCAAAGTGATAAACATTTACCAACTGCCCTAAACAGCAAATTATCAATATAAGTAAACTTGCAATAAAAACAATTTTACTTTGTTGGGATTTCCTTTTGTCTTTTAGTTGAACTAACATAAGCTTTATAAATGTTGATTCTTTTTTTATTTACTCAAGAATATATTTTCCACCTCGTCTTTATCTCTTCCCGTAACATTCTGGTGGATTTTCAATAACTCATTAATAGCAGCCTTACCTAAATCTCCTAAATCTAAGGAATAATTATTCACATATAAATCAATGTGCTGCCGCATTACGTTCTCACTCATTTCCTGTGCATGGCATCTGATGTAGTCATTTAATTCCGGGTATTTGGCAAAAGCATATTCGATGCTTCTTTTAATCAACGCATCCACTTTTTTCTGCGTGATAAGTTCGATGTCTTTTTTAATTACAATGCCTCCCAATGGAATCGCATTGCCGGTTTGCGCTTCCCAATAATCGCCCAGGTCAATTATTTTATGAAGGCCTTTTGCCTCGTATGTAAAACGGTTTTCATGAATGATTACACCCAATCCCTTTTTTGCTAAAACAAAATTTTCAATTTCATCATAGCGTAAAAAGATTTTGTTTTTTGCATTCGGAAAAGCCAAAGAAAATAATAGGTGGGCTGTTGTGTTTTCGCCGGGTATTGCAATAAGTTGCTGCTCCACTTCTTGTAATTCGATAATTAAATTCGAAATTAGTAAAGGCCCAACACCCTTACCCAGCGCACTTCCACTATTCAAAACAATGTATTGATCCAACACCAATGGTAATACACCATAGCTTAATTTAGTGATGGCCAGTTTGCCTTGCAATGCCCATTGGTTCAGCGTTTGCACATCTTCCAATTTTACATCAAATCGTATTCCTTCTGTATCAATTTTATTATTTACCAATGCGTCAAAAATAAAAGTATCGTTGGGGCATGGGGAGAAACCCAGTGATAGTTGCATGTTCATTTTTCCTTAAAAGTTGATAATTGAAGATGTATCATCGCCTGTCGGGTTTGTAATTGTTCCTTTGGTTATTTACTTTTTTGCAATAGCAGCGTATTAATAAGTCCGGCAAGTTCTTTATTTAAATGCTCAATGGCTTCCTTTATCTTCCAACGGCTTTTATCTCTTTCGCCTACGGCATTGGATACACTCCTGATTTGTAAAAAGGGAATGTTTTCCTGCAAGCAAACATAGTGTAAGGCGGCTCCTTCCATACTTTCTATCTCGGGCGAAAATTGAAGAATGGCCTGTTGCTTTTGCAGCATACTGTCACTCACTTTATTCACCGTTATTGCCTTTGCCTGTCGCAATGATGAAAGTTGAAAGTGATTGTTTGGATTAACCAGCCATCCATCGCTAAATGGAAATGCATCCTTCTCTGCAAAGCCGGCATCAAAAATAGTTTTAAAATTTTTCTGCTCTTCCATGCCGATATCAGCAAAGGTATCCTGCTTTACCAACACTACTTCGCCCAGTTCAATAGCATGGTGAAATGTGCCGGCTATGCCTGCCTGTATGACCAAATCATATTCTTTTTGCTGTAGTTTTTTCTGCAAATGATATAGAGTTGCGGGTACGCCAACTCCTGTAATCAATTTGTCAACTTCTTTATTATCAACCAAAAAAAGCTCAATTTCAAATTTTGTAGCTGCTATCAATAAAATTCGCATGCCACAAATTTCGTAGTTACGCTCCATATTCTAATATTTTGCAATTACCTTTGCCGAAATTTTCAGCATAGCCAATGGTTTACATCACCCGTATAGAACATTTTAATGCAGCTCACCGGCTTTTTAATCCCAAGTGGACTAAGGAGCAGAATCAGGAGGTTTTCGGTAAATGTGCGAATGAAAACTGGCATGGTCACAACTTTGAGCTGTATGTTACTTTAAAGGGTGATCCAAATCCTGATACTGGTTTTGTATATGATGTAAAAAAATTAAGTATTATCGTTCAGGAACATGTGATTGATAAGCTGGATCATAAGAACCTAAATTTGGATGTTCCTTTTATGGAAGGGAAATTGTGTTCTATCGAAAATTTGGTGATTGGTATTTGGGGTGAATTGGCTCCAAATTTACCTGAAGAAGTTCAGTTGCACAGTCTTAAGCTGTATGAAACGCCCCGTATTTTTGTAGAATATTTCGGTAATTAATACTCCTCCATTCTTATTTTTCTTTTCCTGCTACAAACAAATCGTAACTTTAATCGTTATTATTTTCAAGAGTTGATGTGTTTGAACAGCAGACTTCTGTTATAACCTTCAGTAAAAAACGTTCTGAACTATTCCTGCAATTTTTTAGTTTAAATGTTGATGCTACTGTTTTAACCATTTTAGTTTTTCATTTGTAATAAAATCAAGTTATGAATAATAAAGTAGCGGTTTTTCGCAAGGAGCATTTTAATGCTGCCCATCGTTTAAACAATCCTGCATGGGATGAAGCGACGAACAAGCGGGTTTTTGGTAAATGTAATAATGCTAATTATCATGGGCACAATTATGAATTGATAGTAAAAGTAACGGGCGTTCCGGATGAGGCAACGGGTTATTTGTATGACATGAAATTGTTAAGTGACCTGGTACAGGAAAATGTATTAGAGCGGTTTGATCACAAGAATTTGAATGAGGATACCGCCGAGTTTAAAAACCTCAATCCCAGTGCAGAAAACATTGCAATTGTTATCTATAATATATTAAGAGAAAAAATAGACGGACAATTTGATTTGCAAATTCGCCTATACGAAACAGAAAGGAACTTTGTAGAATATCCAGTTAATTAAATTGAAAAAAACAAACAATGGCTTACAAGAAAATAGAACAATATGATCAGGATGTTACGGAAGGGTTACTAGTTAATTATAAACATGCGCTGGGATTATTGGGGGAAGATCCTGAAAGAGAAGGACTGCAAAAAACGCCGGAAAGGGTAGCCAAGGCCATGCAGTTTTTAACACAGGGTTACGGGCAGGATGCCAATGCTATTTTAAACTCAGCGAAATTCCATGAAGAAGTGAGTGAGATGATAATTGTAAAAGACATTGAGCTGTACAGCATGTGCGAGCATCACATGTTACCTTTTTATGGTAAGGCACACGTTGCGTATATTCCCAATGGTTGGATAACGGGATTAAGTAAGATTGCCAGGGTGGTAGATGTGTACAGCAGGCGTTTACAGGTGCAGGAAAGATTAACTCACCAGATATTGAATTCGATCAAAGAAACGCTGAACCCTTTGGGTGTAGCTGTAGTGATTGAAGCATCTCACTTATGTATGATGATGCGAGGTGTACAAAAGCAGAATTCTGTAACAACTACTTCTGCATTTTGGGGAGAGTTTGAACAGAACGAAACACGGAGTGAGTTTTTAAAGCTAATCAGCGCAAAACTACATTAATTGCCAGATGTTGAAGACATCTAAATTGATCGAACATTCATTGGTTAAGCGGAAATATGTTTCATGCATTGGAGCATATTTCCCGTTAATTAATTCATATACTTCCACTAACTTTTTCTCTGTATCGGCAAGCAGGTAATAGCTTACACCTTGTAACTCGTAAAGATTATACTTAATATTTCGGTCTCCTAATTTCGTTTTTATAGATGATATCTCCACAATGAGTGTTGGAGGAAAATTTAGAAAATCTGCTGTAAAATTTCCACACACTATCATACAATCAGGTCTTACTACCGACTCATCATTTATTATCCAGTCTAATTCGCTGTAAGTGTAACAATCGCAATTTGAAGTTGAAAGATCTAATGCATTGTTGGCTACTTGTATAAATTTGCTGGAAAACCATTGATGATTTCTATTAGGTGAGGGTGCCATTGCATAAGGGTAACCATTTACCAATTCCCAATCGCCTTTCCATAACAGGTAATCCTGGTAAGTATAGCGTTCCGGTTTAAATATTTGGTCTGACAGATCCATAATAAATTTTATAGTTCAAATTTAAAAATTATTTTTGAACCTAAACTTTTATTTATGGCGCATGCTTATATATTTCCGGGACAAGGTTCACAGTTTACCGGAATGGCCAAAGACTTGTCTGAATCAAATCCTTTTGTAAAAAATTTATTGGAGCAAGCCAACGAGATACTTGGTTTTAGAATTTCTGATATCATGTTTACCGGTAGTGCAGAAGACCTGAAACAAACCAATGTAACCCAGCCAGCGGTTTTTTTACATTCCGTTGCTGCATTTAAAACGCTGCAGGATGCAAAGCCAGATATGGTGGCAGGTCATTCATTGGGAGAGTTTTCAGCACTGGTAGCCAACCGTGTATTGAGTTTTGAAGATGCCCTAAAGCTGGTATTTATCAGGGCCAATGCCATGCAAAAAGCCTGTGAATTAAATCCTTCCACCATGGCCGCTGTGCTGGCACTTGCTGAAGATAAAGTAGAAGAAGTTTGCGCCGGAATACAGGCCGAAACCGGCGAAATAGTAGTGCCGGCAAATTTTAATTGTCCCGGGCAGTTGGTAATAAGCGGTTCAGTAAAAGGTATTGAAATTGCCTGTGAGCGCATGAAGGCTGCGGGCGCAAAACGAGCGCTGGTTTTGCCAGTTGGCGGTGCATTTCATTCTCCATTGATGTTGCCTGCAAAAGAAGAACTGGCTGCTGCAATCGAAGCCACCACTTTTTATCAACCTTCTTGCCCTGTATATCAAAATGTAATCGCAAAGGCAGTAACAGATACCACTGAAATAAAAAAGAACCTGATAGATCAGTTAACAGGCGCCGTAAGATGGACTCAAAGTGTGCAGGCGATGATCGCAAATGGTGCCACTCATTTTACAGAAGTTGGTCCAGGCAAGGTATTACAGGGACTGGTTCAAAAAATTAATAAAGAAATGGTAGTAGATGGAGTAAGCTAGTAAAGAAGTCTGGCAGAGTGAAGAGGTTGGCACCGAAGGTCACACAGCAGGCGTTCAGCATTCAGCAGGCGGTCGGTACCGAAGGTCAGACCGCTTGCGTCCAGCAAACATTA